>CALGSR010000020.1 GCA_937902115.1 uncultured Bacillus sp.
CAACAATTTTGGCTAAAGCCAACCGACATTCATCTCCCACTTATTTTTGGGCTACGCCCTGCACAAAATTGAAGAGGGAGATGAATGTCGGAAATGATAAAAAGGGTTTATAACAAACCCCACACAGAGGGATAGGAAATAAACTCATCTATGTGGGGTTTCTCATCGTGCGTTTTCTATTGTAAAGGACTGAAATTCATAAACAGTGGTTTGATTTCTACCATTATGCTTTGATTGATAGAGTGCAATGTCTGCCCTTTTGATTACGTCTTGCGGTGCTTCGTCTTTTTCTTGAAGTGACGAAATCCCAATGGAAATGGTAATAGATTTTTCCGAAGGACTGGATGTTAGAGCAACTGTCATTCGAATTCGTTCCGCTAAAGCGAATACCACATTAATATCCTTTTCTGTAGAGAGAATGATAAATTCCTCCCCACCATAACGATAACAAGTTTCACGTTCCCCTCCTGCTTCCATCATGATAGAAGAAAGGGATCTTAATACATCATCCCCAATTAAATGACCAAATTCATCGTTTATTTTTTTAAAATGATCAATGTCTACTATAATTAAGAAAAATGGTATATTCCTCTCGACCAATTTTCCTATTTTTTGATCAAAGGCTCTCCTGTTTAAGGCACCTGTCAGACCATCCTGTTGCAGTTGATCATCTAATTGCTGGAAATATTTATTTATATGCTGGTATAGCTGCTTTACCTCATAAATGGAGGAATTGATATGAAGGCGGTGGAACGAATTTAATGTTTGTTTCGTTTGTACTGCTTCCTCTGAAAACCGGGCAAGTATATTGATTGGTTTTACTAAGCGATTTGCAAAAAACCAGGAAAGAAATAAGAAGATGATTAATATTGGCAATGAGCGGATAATGAGCTTAAATGTCAATTCTTGCAGTGGCTTTTCCATGACGGTAACCGGTGTTCGAGCAATAATGCCCCAGCCTGTTTCCTCGATAAGTGCAAATCCCGAGAAAAACTCATCTCCATTCCTGCTTAGAATTTTTGCAGAACCACTCTGTCCTTGCATCACATTTTGCACATCCGCTTGATCGGTAACTGATTGATTGATAAAGCTTGAATCAGGATGATAAATAATTTGTCCTTTCCGATCCACTACAAAGACGACGGAATTATTTGATAAATCATGTTGGTTAAGAATTCTTTTTAAAGAGCTGTCACTTTCGAGATAGATCGTCCCATCAACAACACCTTTATAATTTCCTGATGGATCAAAGACAGGATAAGATAATAAAATCATTAAGTTCCCAGACTGTGCATGATAGGGTTCTGAAATAAATGGTTTCTTTTGTTGCAGTGCCTTCTCCATAAGATCAGACGTAATTTTTGTTCCGGGCTTCATAAGGCTATTACTTGAAAAATCAAAAGGGCTAATTAATTGAACAACACCATTTTCATCCGTAGTAAAAATTGAATTAAAATAGCCATCACTTGCGCTTCCCCACTGATTTATTTCGGATTGGTTAAGTTCCTTAATGCTTACTATCTGTGATAGAGTATCAAGATTTTGTTTCATATTTTTGAATAGATCAGTGGTACTTGATGCCACTTTAACCGTATATTGATGATTATTGTTTAAAAAATTTTCCGTTAAAGTATTTCTTAATGAAGCATAGGAAATATACCAATTGATTACGGTCATCAGCGTAACCGTGATGATCACTAACATGCTTATTGCAACCTTCAACTTGAACCCCTTGTAATTAGACATAAGCACGTATCCCCTCTTAAACAGTTCATCCTAGTTCTATATTAATATATTTTATCAATTTTTTTGAATTATTTATAGTTATTTATACCTATTTGAGGGATTTTTTTAATTTTTCTTGGCTCGGTTAACAACGTTCCGTGTGGTTTATTACCTTATACAGAGCAACAACAAAATTTAACAACGCCAATAAAACAAAAACGCACAGAAATATTTTCTGTGCGTTTTTGTTTTATCCATTTGCAACTTTCAACTTCAAATTACCGAAATGCGTAAACAATGATTAGATTTTCTTAACAAATTCGGATTTTAACTTCATTGCGCCAAATCCATCAATTTTACAGTCAATATCGTGATCGCCATCAATTAAGCGAATATTTTTTACTTTTGTCCCTTGTTTCAAAGTCGAAGAGCTTCCTTTAACCTTCAGATCCTTGATAATCGATACCGTATCACCATCACTCAAAATATTACCGTTGGCATCTTTGTAAACCTTAATATCTTCCGAATTTTCCGAACCTGCTGTCCATTCATAAGCACATACCGAGCAAATGAACATATCTCGATCCTCATATGTATATTCGGAACCACATTCCGGGCAATTTGGCAAATTTGACATGCGTAATTCCTCCATTTATCTCTCTATTAATAATCCATCCACCCTATTGTAGCGAACATCCCCTAATTTTTCCACCCCAATCAATCATTCTCCGCTTCAGGTGATCCAATTACTGCTTCGTTTAATTGCAAAATATTGTTTATGAAAGAAAAGACCCAGAGAGTTATCTCTGGATCCTTCTATTGTATTTGTATGGGTACCTTATAATTTTTCATCATAAGGAATACATTGGCAGCTATTGAAACTGCAGAATGTAACCTGCAAAACTGCTTAGCTTCTAAGAGCTGTCATAATACTGTTTGGATCAAAACCTACGACCCATTTACCGTTAACCTCTGTTTGCGGAACTCCTAGCTGTCCAGTTGCTGCGACAAGCTTATGCATCGCCCTTTGATCCTGTTGGACATTCACTTCCTGAAAAGGAATGTTCTGCTCGGTTAAGAAGTTTTTTAACATTACACAGTAAGGGCAAGTATTTGTTGTATAAACTGTAACTGAATTCATCTTAAAATCATCTCCCTTTATTAATTAAGCTTATCTTCCATTATACCTAATCGGGTATTATAAGCGATAAAAAAATTCTATTCTATCTCCCCTGTCCAGCTCAACATGCCGCCAACCATATTCGTCACGTTATAGCCCTGGCCTTCAAGAAATTGTGTCGCCATACCGCTTCTTCCACCTGAACGGCAGACAAGGATATATTCTTTATTTTTATCTAATTCATTCAGTTTAAATTGGATCAATCCTAATGGAATATTTACAGCACCTGGGATTTTCCCTTCTGCAACTTCCTCTGTTTCACGTACATCGACCAGGTTTAATTTCTTGCCGCTTTCTAACAAGTTTTGCACTTCTGTTGCTGTGATTTGTTTCATAACAATAATTCCTCCAAAAGTTTATATTCTTTTTAAAACCAGGCACTCATGCCGCCTTTGACATTGGTAACATGCTTAAACCCTTGTTTCTTTAAGATTTTACTTGCTTTATTGCTTCGCATGCCGCTTTGGCAAATAACAATCACTTCTTTTTCCTTTGACAGCCCATTTGATTTTTCCACTAATTGATGCAGAGGAATATTTTTAAACTCGCGTATTTTCCTTGAGTTAAATTCTCCGGGTGTTCGAACATCAATGAACTGTTTATTTTTATCATTTAATTCTTGTTTTAACTCGGCTGTCGTGATTTGGCGTATCCCTCTTGCTGGTACGATTCTTTGGACAAAAAAGAGGATAATGAAGCCAAGAAAAATGTAATAGATATAATCCATATATTGTACTGCCCCCTATATTATTTCGTTTGAAATTTAGTTATAAAATTACCCCTACAGGTATATTAATCTACATTTATAAGTCTGTCAATCCATTTATCTTTATCTGCTTTTAATTAATAAATTAACAGCTTCCTGTACTAATTCGTTAGTTATATTATTATGGTCCACATCCTTTTGCACGCATTCAACCAAGTTGCAGCTTACAACGACACCGATTGTGCGATCGATGGCCGACCTTACTGCTGACAGTTGGGTAACGACGTCTTTACATCCCTTTTGCTCCTCCATCATTTTCAAGATTCCTCTGATCTGACCTTCGATCCGTTTTAATCGATTTTTTACTTGTTCATCATATTCCACTTTAATCCTCCTCGCAGAACAATCTATAAACATATAATATACCCTACTAGGTATTTTTGCAATCATTTTGCAAAAAAAATAAAAGATGCTTTTTAGCACCTTTTATTTTAATGAATGATTTTCTTTTACAAGTACAGCATGATTTTTATATTTTTCTTGATATAGCATACCTATGACAATGATTAAACATGCCATTGCGACCTGTGACAGGGCCATATACCCGATTGCATAATGACCAGTTAAGTGGTACAACTGCGACAACATCAGTGGCGGGAAAAACCCTCCCAAACCGCCCAGTGCTGCTACAACGCCATTAACAATTCCAGCTTCTTTTGAAAAGTACATGGGAACTAATTTAAAAATCGTTCCATTGCCAAGTCCAGCACAAACGGCAACACATAGGCAACTAACTGTATACATAAGTAACGATGGATTAAAAGCAAGAAGAATTCCAGATAGGGTTAATCCGATAAATACGCCAATTAATATTTTAAATGAATTAAAACGGTCACCGAGCCATCCTCCAATTGGGCGAAGGAAAGTGGCGATAGCAATAAATCCGGCCGTACGGATTCCGGCATCTACTTTATCCAAACTAAATTCTTCCACAAGAAAGTTTGGCAGATAAACGGTAAAAGCAACAAATGACCCGAATGTGAGGAAATAAAACAGACTTAAAAACCAAAGCTTTTCATTTTTATAAACATTTTTAATTTGTGCTGATAAAGGTGTGATTACTTTTGGTTCATGTTTATCACCGAAGAAAAAGTTCAACAAAACGACGATTAAGATTAAAATAGCGTAGAGCTGTACAGTTGTTTCCCACCCAAGCTTAGTAGCGATAACCGGAGCTGAAAAAGTAGTCAATGCTGTTCCGATATTCCCCATTCCATAAATTCCGTTAACAAATCCATGACGTTCCTTTGGATAGTATTTTGGCAAAGATGTAACGCCTGCTGAGAAAATAGC
>CALGSR010000021.1 GCA_937902115.1 uncultured Bacillus sp.
TGAATAGGTTTCCGTTTAAAATTCATCATGTTTGTAAGCTATTGAAATAGCTCGTAAGATCACTTGGGGTTGTCCTGTGGAATAAATCAGTGCTTTTACTAAGGGAGAGATGAAAATGATAAAGAAGTTTTTAGCGCGTTTTGGCAAAGGGGCTGCTAAGGTAGATCTGCGCTTTGATAACAGTCGCCCTTATTATGCCGGTGGTGTGATTGAGGGGGAAGTTCATATTCAAGGTGGCGAAGTGGAGCAAAAGGTGAATACCTTATCCGCCCGTCTGATGATGAGCATCCGGACGAAACAAGGTTCGGCAACACGTGAAGTGGCTGCTATGCCATTAACTGGTGCCTTTGTGATTCGGACCAAGGAACAAAAGGTCATCCCTTTCGCCTACAAAATCCCTGCGAATCTTCCGGTTGCAAGGGAAACCATTTCCTATTACTTTGATACCCAGCTTGATATCGAAGGCGGTGTCGATCGGACTGATGTTGACTATTTCATCATTGATGTGCCGCAGGGGATGCAGACGATCTTCAATGCCCTAGCAAGCTTTGGCTTTAGGGAAAAGCATACATCTGGAAAACTGGATCAGTATGGCCAGAAATTCACCTTCTTTCCTACCGGACTTTTTGCTGGCGAGGTTAGTGAAGTAGAACTTCGTCTCGCCACTGAAGAATCCGGTGTCCGTGTCTGGATGGAAGTCGATTGTAAAAACGGTTTTCACGAAGCAGAAGCAAAAAGAGAATTGTTTATTGAACAGTCCGACTTGCAAAATGAATCACTCGTGGCAGAACAACTCAAACAAGCAATTACTGAAGCGGTTGAGAATCCCCATGCTTATTCAGAGCCGTTATCCTATTCTTCCTATGGTACAGAAGGGCATGGACATCATGGCGGTGGTGGCAGCGGCATAGGCAGCATGGTTGGCGGCATGGCCATGGGTCTTCTCGGCGGCGTGCTGATTGGCGAACTAATGGATGAGTTCATCGGAGCGGATATGATTGAAGGCGCTGCAGAAGAATTGGGATTTGCAGAAGACGAGCAAGTCGAAGAAGGCGAATTTGATTTCGGCGATTTCTTCGGCGGCGATGATGAGTTTTAATTTTATTAAAAACAAAGCCTGCTAAATCTTGTTGTTGATCCAACTTCCACCTTATGTGTATGGGCTCACTACATTCCTTGTGACCAAGGAAAACCTGTTCGCCGCATACACATAAGGCTATAATCAACACTGAACATGAAAAAAGCCTGCTTTCCCACAGTTTTAATTGGGGGAAGCGGGTTTTATTTTTCCTAATGTTCCGAATCGATAGATGCCCTGCCTACCGTTCGAGTTTTGAAATACCAGTTAAGCAACCGTCCTAAACCGAGAATCACGATCGCCGTAACAATGCCGATTCCATCGAAGGCTACGTCGAACAAACGACCATGCCTCATAAAATAGAGCTGCAAAAACTCTGTTATGAAGGCGAATAGGAAAGACCCAGCCAGATTAAGAGTAAGAGAGCGGCAGATAAGCGCAAGCAGCAAAGTAAAAATAAAAAATACGAGGACATGCCCTATTTTTTGATTAATAAAAGAGGAATCAAGCACAGCGGGCAATGGAGCAAAAAGCACTTGAACATTCGGTGAACTGTTCCACACAAATTCGAGCTTTCCTTCTTCCAACAACTGGCGCGAACTAACTGTACAGGTCATGACAAAAATCAACACCGCCCAGGCCAAAACAAACAATCCTCTCATCATCAACATCCTGACTCACATTCCTTTTTATCCCCATTATCGCCGATCTTGTAATACACTATACTCCCTAGGGGGATGAAGGACAAATTCGGTTGAATCCGTGGAAAAATGTCCTTCATCTAACCGCACCCATCGATTTTATGTCTACATCTACCGAAACATTAATTTTTGCTTCCGCAAGGGCTTCAGCCCAATGATCCTCAACCTTTTTATATTGTTCATATTGATAGGCTCGCGCATAAAGACCAAGTCCAATAGGATCAATTTTATGATCCTGAATTTTCTTAATCAGACGCTCAAATTTCGATTTCACTTCTTGCTCAATCATTTTCTTCAGTTCTTCTCTTTTTACCTTATCCAGTGGAAATATCCGTTCTACGATAGTTACGGTCATATGAATCTTATAGTTAAAATGAAATTTATCCTGATCATATTTGGTCTTTACCTTCGTTTTAATCTGGCTGGCATCGAAACTTAACTCATTCGTCTGAAAAATTTCTCCCTCCTTATGTAACGATGTCATCGGCATCGATAAGGTCAATTCTTTCTTCTGTTCATCCTTTAAGATGAGCAGGAGTGACGACTCTTGAATATTGAGGGTGTCAACATACTTTCCCTTGTCATCCAACAATGACATTCCAACCAATTCAACATCGTTCTCTTTTTTTATTTCCGATATTGTAGGGGTCATTCCCTTCTCGTACATTTGTCTGTGAAGCACCTGTAGGGTGTTAAGAATCGTCCGTGTTCTTTCATTATTTTTATCAATCACTTCCTTTAAATGCAAAGGTAATTGCGGTTTATCTTGTGGTTCAAAAAAAATAACATCAGCTACAGGACCATCAACGGTTATGACTCTTGTATTTAAGGAAAAAGAAGGATTCCGATAGACCGTATCCAAGATAGCAAACCAATCTTCATGTTCTAAAATACGTCTTCCAATCAGGAGTACTTGAATTTTCGCAGCCGTGACCTCTCCTGTTGCCAAAGTATCAAAATATTTCCTGGATTCTCGTATTGAGTTTGCCTCCACTTGATAGGCTTCTATGTTTTTCTTGGCGTCCTTATTAAAGACTGGACTTGATTCTGAAATAATTAGATTATTTTTTTCATCGAGATCAATCCCAAGTATTAAAGAGATTGTTAAATCCTCCAGCGGGATATTTCGGCCGCAGCTTGAAAGGATGGCAACAAGAAAAATGGAAACTAGTAATAGACTTATGCGTTTCATTTCACTGCCCTCCTTTTTAAAAAAAGACCATGAAGCGAAACATATCCCCATAAACAGAGAGGAAAAGCATAGGCGAGGATCATACCTACTTGTTCAATCACTTGCTGCATCATCGTATTTCTTTCGAAAGATGGAGGATAAAACAGAACGAATAGAAAGTCAATCAGCAAGAGACACACTAAAGGCTTGCGATGATCCTGAATGCCCACCAACTGACTTGAACAATAGACGGCCATATACATAAATGGCAGGATTGTTGTCGACATTACAAATAAATAAAAGGAAAAAAATACAATTTCCAGCCGTTCAATAAATCTGAATTCAAGGACCTTTAACATCACAATCGTCGGTTCATTATAGATCGTAATCTCATCAGGGCTGTAAAATGCAAAAGCTCCTATCGTGATCATTACATAGGATAGCAGCGAAAGTGTATTTGCCATTACAATTCCCATCGATGCTTTCTCCTTCTTTTGTAAATAGGGATAGAGAAAAAAAGCAATTTCAAAGCCCATAAAGGAAAACGGCTTTCTTTACAGTCATCAGAATAGGCAGCCACCCTGTCTTAAGAACAGGAAGTAAATGAAGCCACTCGGCATGTCGCAACGTCATTAAAAAAACGATAATTGTCCATAATGTCAAAAAAAATACGAATTCAGAATACCTGCCTAAAATCGTGATGTTTTTTCGCACAATGAGGTAGCTAGGAATGGATAACAACAAAATTAATACATATACATCCGTTTGGGGTAAAATCCACGCTTGGATAAAGAGAGCCTCTCGAATAAAAACAATATTGGCCAATAAAGCAAAATACAAGGCAAAAATAATGGTGCCTAGCTTTCCGATCCATTTCCCAAAATAATGGCTTAAAAGATCGAGGATCGTTCCATTCGGGTATTTCTTCATGATTTGGATGATGATTAAACTAGCCATTACCGTAAAAAGCCAAGAAATAATGAGCGTTATCCAGCCATCTGTTCCTGCTTTTTCGGCTAATTCACGCGGCAAGGTTAACACGCCAACCCCCATTTGTACACCATGTATCATTAAAATATATTGCATGAGCGAAATTTTATTATTTATGTTTGTCATGACGGCTTGTCACCCTCTGGCCGCTTGAAATTTGCCTTTTTTCTCTGCATCGCCTTTGCGCTTAAAGGGCGCTTGTCGATCGACCACTGTGGAAAGCGAATAAATACATCCTTCCAATCTGGAAATCGTAAAGGAGCAAGAGGACTGCCATATGGCGTTCCTAATGATTCAAGCACAATGAAATGAGCCAGTAAAATCATTAAACCAACCGTAAGTCCGACAAACCCGAACAACGAAGCAAGGATCATCATCGGGAAGCGGACGATTCGAATCGCTGACCCCATATCATAATTCGGAATAATAAAAGAGGCGATGGCTGTCAAGGCGACAATAATCACCATGATATTACTGACAATACCTGCCGCAACCGCCGCTTGACCAATGACAATACCGCCAACAATTCCTACCGTTTGTCCTATTTTAGCCGGAAGCCGGATCCCCGCCTCTCTTAGCATTTCCAGAGTCAACTCCATAATAAAGGCCTCAATATAAGGCGGAAAAGGAATCCGTTCTCTTGATGCGCCTATAGACAGCAGCAGCTTTAAAGGAATGACTTCAAAATGAAAGGAAATAATAGCGATATAGGTAGCAGGCAAAAAGATTGCGATCAGAAAGCCAAGAAAGCGCATGAGACGAATAAAAGAAGCGACCATCCAACGGGAACTATAATCATCGATACTTTTGAAAAAAGAATCAAAGGTCACGGGACCAATAATAACACTTGGCGAGCGGTCTACAACGGTGACGATTCTTCCTTGTAAAATTTCCGCAGCCGCAAAATCAGGGCGTTCTGTAAGGAGCAACTGCGGGAAAGGGGAGTATGGATTGTCCTCCATGTATTCCGCAAGAGCGCCCGCGTTGATCACGCTATCGACATCTATTTTCTGGATTCGTGCCACAAGCTCTTGCAGCACTTCCGGGTTCGCGACATCTGCCAGATACATGATCGATAGCTTTAACTTTCCCCTTTTACCAACCGTCATTTCCTTTATCTTCAGTTCCCGGTTGTGAATTTCCTTACGGATTAACGCGACATTATCGCCTCCGGTTTCCGTAAATCCGACATGTGCCCCGGTTAAGGATGATTCAATCGGTGAATCTTCAAGCGACCTTTTCGGAAATTCAGGCGTATCGTATATATAAGCGTCTGTTTGCTTATCAATAAACAAGACGCATTCACCCTCTAAAATCGCATTCTCAATTTGCGGCCATGTATTCGTTTCTTGTATGTGGCCAAGTGATACTCTTATGTCCTCTTCGCTATTCCCCTTGCCATCCTCAAATATAAGCGGGTTTAACACATGATTAAAAATCGTCCTGCTGTCGGTTACTCCACTCAAATAAACCAGTGCCGCTTGGCTTTGTGATTGCTTTATGATTAACTCCCTTACGATAAGGTCTGGTGCATCAGAAAAAATGGAATGAATTTCTGCAATATTGTCCGATAATCTAGAACTTATTTTACCTTGATGAAGATTTTGCTGAAGTTGTTGCGAAGAACTGGGTTTCTTATTATTCCACCGAAAAAACAGCATTGAGGATTCCCACCTAGTATATTGATAATTTAGTTTGTATCTTTAGTTGGAAATTTATGCATTTGCGGATCATGCCCCGGTTTGTCTTTCTAGGGGTTATTTCACTTAAATGTTACAAAAATTGGATCCCCCTTTCAGTGCAGCTGATATACTGGAAATGAGGGGAGGGATAATCTTGAAAAAATTATTAAAATTGTCAATTGTTGTTTTACTAGCTTGGCTGTTTGTTCCGATGTCTGGTTTAGCTGCTGGATTTAAAGATGTTTCAACGAAGTACACCTTCTATGACGAGATTTCATTTTTATCAGAAACAGAAGTGATCTCAGGGTTTGAAGATGGCACCTTTAGGCCCAATAATCCGGTGACCCGGGTTCAGGCGGCGATTATGATTGGGCGGGCCTTGAAACTGAACCATAATTGGGAGGCCGCCAGATTCACGGATGTCGACAATCAGGTTACGGGCGCTACGTATATCGCGGCTGCGCAGGAAGCGGGAATCATAAAAGGGTTCTCGGACGGTTCATTCCGCCCCTACGAGACCGTTACGCGCGGACAGATGGCCATGTTCCTCGATCGAGCCTTTACGATGGAGATTGGTAAAAACAACCCATTCAAGGATGTTTCGCAAAAAATGGCGGCGTATCAGTCCATTTTGAATGTTACTGAAAGTAAAGTAGCCGCCGGTTATGCTGATTACACCTATCGTCCGAATAATACAGTCACCCGCGGTCAGTTCTCAGCATTTATGGCTCGCGCACTTCAGAGGGCAGACGAATTATTGCCAACTGTAACCGTCAAGTTTCTTGACGTCGGCCAAGGGGATGCGACTTACATCGAATATCCAAATGGAAAAAGCGCTCTTATTGATGCCGGTCCTTCTGCGATAGCGATTGATGCGGCATTAAGAGCGGAAAACATTAAAAAAATTGATACATTTATTGCCACGCATCCTGATCCGGAGCATATTGGCGGTGCGGCACATGTCATCCAAAACTATGGGGTAACAAAGGTCGTTGACAATGGAAAGACAAGCGGTGACAAAGTATATACCGACTACTTAGCCGCCATCATTGCCAGCAATGCGAAACGAGAAACAGCGCAGTTAAAGGATAATATTACTGATGACCCTACTGTAACAGCGAAAGTTCTTTATACAAATAGCCATGCAGAGACACTTAACGATGGTGCCATTGTGATTATGCTGACATATGGCAACAACAAGATTCTCCTTGCCGGGGATGCAAGTACAGCGATTCTTGACGACTTGGTTTTATACGGTGACATCGAGGCGGATATTTTAAAAATCTCCTATGATGGGGCTCAAACAGCCATCAGCAAAAACTTCATTGATATTGCCAAACCATGGGAAGCTGTTTTAGCCTATGGAGAAGTCTTCGCAGCTGATGAAATGGACGTTGTGAAGAGTTTATTGCAGCGGGCGCAGACGAAGATTTATTCAACCTACGAACAGGATACGATTACGTTCACAATGAATAAGCATGCTTATTCTTCGGATAAGGAGTTCCTATATTCCGGTATAGCGTTTGTCGGCGTTGAGCAGAGTGAATTAACGCCTTTACAAAAGCAGAAAGCCGAAGCATGGCTCAAGGAACGAAGGGCGGAGGAATATGGGAAAACGACTGACTTCATTTACCAGTTGGATGACCAATTATATATCCTTTCACGGGGATGGCAGCCAACCCCAGACTACATTATCACCATTCCTAATTTTGAAAGGACAAAAGAGCAAATCAGCATATTTGTTGACGCCGTCAAGCTAGAAAGAGACACGGGTGTGGCAGTGCCGCAAATTACTCATTATCCGTATATGATTGTGAAAATAAATCTTCCATCTTATATTGATGTTCAATTCATTAATGCTGACACAGGAGAAATCCTCGAGTGAGGATCTGGAATGCTGTCTAAATGACATGCCAGCCTTTAAAAAGCTGCCGGTGCTTCGCTGCAAGCCGACAGCTTTTTATTCCCTTTATGAGAAAAACAGGGGGTTTTTGTTATTCAGGAGATTTTTCTGCCAAAATCATACGAAAGTCCCTTTAAAGCTTTGCTGAATCACATATTTTGCAGGGTTTCGGGCCAATATTAACGAATATATACTTATGACCAATTTTTCAAGGAGGATTTATATGGGATTATTTGATGGCCTGATGGGAAATGTTTCGGAAGTCGAAATTACTTCTGTCGAGAAAGATTTAGAAATGATTGTGACGGAGGATGAAAAAGTAGAAAAGGCTTATAAACTAATTAGAGATTTAATGGTGTTCACAAACACACGGCTCATTTTAATTGATAAGCAAGGGGTTTCCGGTAAAAAGGTAGAATACCATTCCATTCCGTACAAAAGCATTACTCATTTTAGCGTGGAAACAGCCGGTACCTTTGACTTGGATGCTGAATTAAAAATTTGGCTTTCTGGCACATCTGAACCGATTGTGAAGCAATTCAAAAAGGATAAAAGTATTTTTGATGTACAGAAGGCCTTGGCTACCTATGTGGCCAAGTGACGAAATTTTTTCGGTAGAGAATGAAGGAGAAGCAGGAACCGGATGGGTATTTTGAGCGGGCGTTCACCAGGTAACATGATTGTGAATTCCTGCCTCTATCTTCCTGCTCTTCCTCTGTATGTAGCCTTGAAATTGAGACAAATTCTTCCCTTTTTGCGGAATTGCACCAAAATCAAGGCGAATTGCACCTTTTTACAAGAATTGCACCAAAACGGGTGATAATTGCACCAAATTTTTAATAATTGCACCAAAAAGGCTGTTTTTTGCACTTATTAGAATGAATACAATTAACCATCCTGTTATTATTTATTCGCAAACGAATCAGGCATCACGACAGCAATCACTTCACCGCTCGCTACCTGTGTATCGCCCGCATACACGGCGGTTTCGACTTTGAAGCGTTTCGGGTGGATTTCATGGACGATTCCAACCGCTCTCAGTTCGATTCCCTGCGGTGTTGGTTTGAGAAAATCGACCTTTAATGTAGCCGTGACGAAACGCGGCGGTAAGGTGCCGTCCCCAATTTCACGGCCGTTTTTTTTATGCAAGAATAGCGAAGCGGAGCCCGTTCCGTGACAGTCGATTAGCGAAGCGATTAAACCTCCGTATACAAATCCGGGTACCGCTGTATGTTCCGCTTTCGGCGTGAAAACCGTCACGGTATTCTCCCCGTCCCATCCTGTCCGGAAATGGTGCCCGCTGTCATTTAGACGACCGCAGCCATAACACCAGGCAACATCCTCAGGATAAACATCTTGAATCGCATGTAATACTTTTTCCATTTACATTCTCCTCTCAATGAATCTCGTTTTTTCTAGCAACGATCCTATTTTTAGAAAGGCATTCTGATTGTGTTGCGAAAGTATGATTCAGTTATGCAAAAGCTCCTTGTAAGCCCCTTCATTTTATCGTTCATCTCTTGTAGTCAGCATCGTTTAACTCTATCATACCACGTTTAATTTTCTAAATCTTTAGATTTTTTCAAAAAAATCCTCTTTCAAATCTTATTTTTATCTTGATTTATTCCCCATTTAAGAACATTTTTTTAAAAAGAAGGGACTTTTATCATA
Organism: uncultured Bacillus sp.; assembly: GCA_937902115.1. Lineage (GTDB taxonomy): Bacteria > Bacillota > Bacilli > Bacillales > Cytobacillaceae > Bacillus_BD. Next base: position 9,197 of record CALGSR010000021.1, read on the forward strand.
CTATATCCTAACTAATCTC
>CALGSR010000022.1 GCA_937902115.1 uncultured Bacillus sp.
GCTCAAAATACCTGATTGCACGTTAAAATTGGCCTTTAAATTTTAACAATAAACTTTACAAAACAGCCTTTATATTAAATTGGGGCTTCTCTCGAAAAGATCCTCCATCTCAACAACGATTTTTAGAAAAAACATCTATGTATCCCTTCTCTATTAAATCAAGAAGGGTTACAATTAACTATTGTGTGGTTGTTTATTTTTCTAGGTTCAGGAACAGTGTATTCCTGATGGATAAGGAGAAAAGAGTTTATGTCTTCAAAGCTATTAAGAGGTACGTTTATTTTAACACTAGGAACGATTATTTCTAAAGTATTAGGTTTGTTATATGTTATTCCCTTTAATGCGATTGTCGGAGAAGAAGGTACGGCACTTTATCAATATTCATATGTACCATATACGATTTTTATCAGTGTTGCAACTGCAGGGATTCCGCTTGCTATTTCTAAGTTTATTGCGAAATACAATGCCCTTGAGGAATATGCTGTCGGCAGGAAACTGTTTAAATCAGGATTAATCGTTATGCTCATAACAGGGATCGTTTCCTTTTTAATCTTCTTTTTTTCAGCTCCATTTTTAGCGGATATGTATATTAGAGATGAAGCGCAAAGGATTAACAGGGAAGACGTCATTACTGTTATGCGGGCTCTCAGCTTTGCCTTAATTATTGTCCCATTTATGAGTCTGATCAGAGGTTTCACAGGTTGTGGAACAAATTGTCCGAATTGCTTTTCTGTTAGCAGGTGCTTTTACTGTATTATATATTTTTCATGGGGAAATTTCGACAGCTGTTAGTTTATCGACCTTTGCTGCTTTCGTTGGGGCAATAGGCAGTCTCGGTGTTTTATTTTGGTATTGGTATAAACGCAAGCCGTATTTAAATGAACTGTTGTTAATGGACAAGGGTACAGTTGAAATATCATTGAAAGATATGTATAAGGAAATTCTGCTTTACGCAGCACCGTTCGTATTTGTCGGTATTGCGAATCCGTTGTTTCAGTTTATTGATCAGCTTACTTTTAATCGTGCGATGGTTGACATGGGTTTAGCCGAGGAAGCTGATTTTGCTTTAAATAAATTGAACTTCTACTCACACAAGCTTGTTATTATACCGGTTTCTTTAGCGACTGGCTTTTCCTTAACATTAGTTCCGAGTATTACGAAGTCTTATATTGAACAAGATTGGCGAGGATTGCACAGGATGCTGAATCAAACGTTTCAGGTCTTATTATTCATAACGATTCCTGCGGTGGCAGGCATGTCTTTGCTGGCAGAACCTATTTATACTGTATTTTACCAACCTGATCCATTAGGGTCAGCAGTTTTACAGGCCTATGCCCCGGTTGCGATTCTGTTTGCTTTATATTCTGTAACAGCCGCGATCATGCAGGGCATCAATGAACAACGGTTTACCATTTTAAGCCTTCTTGTCGGACTGCTTATTAAATTAAGCCTCAATATCCCATTAATAAAATTGATGGAAACGAAAGGCGCTGTATTGGCAACGGCTCTGGGATACGGGGCAGCCATTATCATTAATTTAGTCGTAATCAAGATGTATGCCCGCTATCCGTATAAATTGGTCTGGAGACGAACGCTATTAATTGTGCTCTTTACCTTTTTGATGTTAATTGGAACAGGCGCAGCATATCAAATCCTTACGTTATTTTTATCACCTGAATATAAAGGGCAATCTTTAATTATCATACTAGTTTGTGCCTTAATTGGTGCCTTGATCTATAGCTATTTAGGGCTGCGCTCAAAACTCGTGAATCTTTTATTTGGCGACAAGGTAGACAGACTGAAACAAAAATTACATTTGAAAATATGAGGGAAGGGTCTCCTTTAAGAGGAGACCCCAAGAATTAATAACCCTCTTGGCGTAGTCCAAGACGTCTTTCAATTCTATCTACACGGCGGTCTAATTGATCGATGCGGCGATCTAGTCTTTCCATTTGACGCTCAAGACGATTGATTTGCTGATTAAAACCGCCCCCGCCTCCAGGGAAGAATTGTCCCTGCTGACGATAATCTACAGCAGGTTGTTCCTGCGGAAATTGATGATAAGGTATTTGTTGATAATAATCCATTGTCATTGACATCTCCTCTTTATTATTTTTAATTAAACAATACGGTTGGTTGAACCGAACCAACCGTATTGTCAATAATTTAACGCAGTAAACTAAACAGAAAATGAAAGTTCATCACAACTTAGCACTGCATGATAACAATCTATGGATTATTTTCAATTTGGTAATGGACAATAGCCTAGAAGGATATAACTAGGAATATTTTATGTTGGTCGATGTTGAATTTTTAGTGTTTTGTTGATTGGAGTGGATGGCAAGCAGACTCCTGCTAAAGTTACAGCGAGGAGGAGAGACCCCGCAGGAACGAAGTGGCGAGGAGGCTCGGCGGTCGCCCTAAGGTGCGCGAAGTGCCTGGAACGGAAATCAACAACCAAGTTTAGTAGAACTTATAAAAAAGGAGGCAGAATTTTGCGGATTGATAAAATGCTTGCGAATTTAGGGTATGGGAGCCGGAAGGAAGTAAAAAAACTATTAAAGGATGGAGCAGTTACCGTAAACGAGAAAGTTATAAAGGATGCAAAAGAGCAAGTAAATCCGAACTCAGATACGGTTACGCTATACGGTGAAGTAATCGAGTATAAGGAATTTATCTACTTAATGATGAATAAACCTCCAGGTGTCATTTCAGCCACAGAAGACGGCCATGAGAAAACGGTGCTTGACTTGCTTGAACCGGAAGATGCGGTTTTTGCTCCTTTCCCAGTCGGAAGATTAGATAAAGATACCGAAGGGTTATTACTATTAACGAATGACGGTCAATTGGCACACCGTCTTTTATCGCCTAAGAAGCATGTACCGAAAACCTATTTTGCTGTGATTAACCAGGAAGTAGCGGAAGAGGATGTTTCAGCCTTTAAAAAAGGGGTTACTTTGGATGATGGATATTTCACAAAACCGGGAGAGTTAACCATATTAAAATCAGGGATTCATTCAGATGTTGAATTAACGATAACAGAAGGGAAATTCCACCAAGTGAAAAGAATGTTTGAGGCTGTCGGAAAGCGAGTCATTTATTTACAAAGAATTTCAATGGGGCCGCTGCAATTGGATGAAGACCTTGAGTTAGGAGAATACCGCGAATTAACAGAGGATGAGATAAAGCAATTAAAGGAACTTCCTTGAAGAGACTAACTTTTACCAAGGGAAGCCTTGTCCTTAAACTTACCGGCTTGGCAATATGACTTTATAGTGAAAAAAAAGTCGCCTGATAAAAGGCGGCTTTCGCGTTCAATAAGAACGCTCATTTGATTATGATGTCATTTTTACTCTCTTTTTTGTTGTTGTCCATTTTCCACGACTAGGGCTGACAACCAGGTCGTTATACGCTAAAACATTCAAATCTCTTTGTATTGTACGAGGCGTAATGCCAAATTCCTCTACAAGCTCTTGAGTTGTAACAGTTCCTTTCTTACTAATAAACATGTAGATGGATTTGATACGGTTTAACATCCGGTTAGTTGAAGGTTTCAATAAAACACTCCCTATCCTTTTTTCAAACCTATGACAAATTCCTGCATCCGACGTCTTAGTGAAGAAATTAATCTTCGAAAATTTTAGCTTCTTTTCCCCGGACAACCCCTTTTCATACAACTAATGACTATTTAGTCATGCTTCTATTTATATAATATCCAAAATAACATAAACTTTCCACTATAAACGCGGAATTTACAAAATATTTATTAATTTACTCCTTGTTTACCTTATGTGAACAAAAATAAAAATATGACGATTATTCAAAAATTCCCATCTTCAATGTTCTTTTTTTCGTAGCGGAATAATGAATTATGTGAATGATATAATTTATAGAGGGAAAAAGGGCACGTTTGTGGAATAGGAAAATAGTGGTATGATGAGAGTAAAATGAATATCATCACGTCAATCGTATCATCATGATGGGTGTGAGAATTTTTGCTATAGGAGTGTTATATATGGTGCAACCTAATTGGTTTGAGGAAGTAGTCAAAAGAAAAGAAGATTTAATCAATGAAACGAGAAGACTGCTGCAAATCAAAAGTGTATTAGATGAAGAAGGAAAATCAGCGGAAGCTCCTCTTGGCAGCGGTGTAAAGGAAGCCTTGGATTATATGCTGACCTTAGGTGAAAAGGAGGGATTCATGGCAAAGAATGTCGGTAATTTGGCGGGTCATTTGGAATTCGGTCAAGGCAGTGAACTCGTCGGGATCCTCTGTCATGTGGATGTCGTACCCGAGGGCGACGGCTGGTCAAGTGATCCGTTTGCGGCGGAAATACGTGATGGGAAAATTTTTGCTCGTGGTGCAATAGATGATAAAGGTCCTACAATGGGGGCCTATTTTGCGATGAAAATTGTGAAAGAATTAGGTCTGCCATTAAAAAAAAGGGTCAGAATGATCATTGGAACTGATGAAGAAAGTGATTGGCGTTGTGTCGAACACTATTTTAAACATGAAGAGATGCCATCGATTGGTTTTGCTCCAGATGCTGATTTTCCAATTATATTTGCGGAAAAAGGGATCTCCGACTTTGATTTAGTGATCAAACCTACCGCGGAGAGTGAAGACCAAACAACTGACGGCAAAATGAAAGTGCTAAGTTTTCAATCAGGCAGAAGGTATAATATGGTTCCTGATTATGCGAAAGCTGTGCTTCATATAGGGCAGATTCAATCCGCATTCGTGCAAAAATACGAAAAGTATATTACGGAACATGGGTTGCAAGGGAATTATCATGTCGACAACGGAGACTTAATCCTGGAGTTAAAAGGGGTATCCGCTCATGGAATGCAACCGGAAAATGGTAAAAATGCAGGGTTATATTTAGCACAGTTCATTCATGAAAATAATCCAGACACTAAAGCTGCGGCTTATTTCTCCTTTGCTTCCGATTATTTTTATCAGGATTCAAGAGGAAAAAGACTGGGAATTGCTTATTCCGATGATATCTCAGGTGAACTTACGATTAATGTTGGCAAATTATCCTATGAACCTTCAACAGGAGGGATGCTTGGCGTGAATTTGCGTTATCCTGTGACTAATAAGATGGAAGAAACGATAGAAAGTTTAAAAAGCTTTTTGCTTGGGCATAATTTAAATTTTGCTGTTACGAATTTCACTGATTCAAAGCCCCATCATGTGGATGAGGATCATGTATTAATTCAAACCTTAAAGAAGGTTTACGAGGAACAAACAGGTGAAAAGGCTGAGCTTCTCGCGATTGGCGGGGGTACTTACGCAAGATCATTATCATCCGGTGTCGCTTTTGGACCGTTATTCCCGGGCAGGGAAGATATTGCCCATCAAAAGGATGAGTATATTTACATAGAGGATTTAATGAAAGCAACAGCCATCTATGCTCAGGCTATTTATGAATTATCTAAATAAAAAAAGTTACGGATGAATAGTAGTCTGTTAAGTTTAGAAGCTAATGTTAAGCGGGGGAATCGGAAGTGGGACAATTAATCAAATTGCAAAATTATACGTCGCGGTATGAGCAGAATATTTTTCATTACCCATCCCGCTTTGTCATGCTAAAAAAACAGCAGTGGGATAAATGGCAGCGAGAATGGAATCAATCAAAAGAGCTTGTCATCTTGACGAAGTCGACTCAAGTGCAGATGGAAAGGGTGGAAGAAGAGAAAAAAAAGCATTTTATAGGTAAAATCAAAAAAATGTTTCTGAGAAAACATGAGAAGGAGATTAATTCAAAGAACGAATTTATTCCAACCCAGCCGAATAATGAAGAGGAAGTGGAGGAGTTTATTGAGTACCCGCCATTTTTTCAGCGGCCGGAATCGATTAATGATCTAAAGCAGCTTTTTCTGAATCATCTATTTAACTTTCAGATCAAATGGGCAACCTCTACGCTAACAGAAAAATCAATGTTAAATAAAAGGTATTTATTTGACGAACGCCTTAAATATTTTTTACAGCGATTTCCTGACACTTATCTTGTTATGTACCGACCAATCTTTTCGCTGAAAAAGGCATCCATTGAGGTGGAATGTGTATTAATCAGTCCGACTGATATTTGGTGTATCACCTTCATTGAGGATCAAGACCAATCAGTCTTTATTGGTTCAAAGGAAAAGTTTTGGGAAGTAAGAAACCAAAGAAAGGTAAGAAAAGTTCTGAATCCGCTTATTTCCTTGAATCGAACAGAGAAAATTGTGAAGAAAATACTTCAACTGAATGAGATTGAGTTTCCGATACAAAAGGTCCTTTTATCGCGGAATGGCTACATTGATTATCCGTCACTTCCGTTTGGAGTGAAACTAATCGACAAGAGCAAATATGAAGAGTGGTTTCAGTCCATGCGTTCTTTACGCATTCCCTTAAAGTCCACACAATTAAAAGCAGCAAAAGCATTGCTGGATTTTTGTCAAACGACATCGATAAAAAGGCAGGAATGGGAGGATGGAGGGGAATAGTTTTCCTAAGTATAATTCATTGAAAAAGGAAAATGATTGAGAAAATATTCCTTATAGTCTTGACGAGTGGGAGTTGTGGAGATAAAATTTACAAGATGGCTATTGTAAAATATTATCGTTCAATAGCTATCTTTTTTATTCTATGAATTAATGCAGGTGAAAAACATTGGAACGTTTTTTTGGACATGATTGGGAGATTGTTCCCGCAGGTGGGGCAACTGGGGAAGCCTTTTATGCAGAACATGAAGAAAACAAATATTTTCTCAAACGGAATACTTCTCCATTTCTTGCAAGCCTGTCTGCCGAAGGAATTGTCCCAAAACTTGTATGGACAAAGAGACTGGAAACCGGTGATGTTTTTACCGCGCAGCAATGGTTAAATGGAAGAGAACTGCATCCTGCTGAAATGAATTCAGAAAAAGTTGCCAGACTTCTGAAGAAAATTCATACATCAGATGTATTATTAAGCATGTTAAAACGTTTGGGGAAAACCCCCGTAAAGATAAGTAAAATATATGAATCATTACTAACCGAACTAGATCATGAGGTTATACAGCAATCTAATGTGCAGGAAGCACTTAAGTTTCTTGAAAAAAACATCCCTTATGTACAACATGAGGGTGAAGTGGTGTGTCATTGTGATGTGAACCACAACAACTGGCTGCTCGGTGATAACAACCAGTTGTATTTAATTGATTGGGATGGTGCAGTCGTAGGGGATCCGGCGATTGATCTTGGTGAACTGCTTTACTGGTATATCCCGCGTGAAAATTGGGAACGCTGGCTGTATCTCTACGGTATCGAGTTGAATGATCGTTTGTTTCTCAGAATGAAATGGTATGTGATCAAGCAAACACTGTATACGATTCAATGGAGTAAAGGCAAAGGTCAGCTTGCGGAAATGAACAAATGGCTTCGCTGTCTGCCGCTCTATTTATCGTTATGAAAGCTGGTCCATATTATCGACCCATTGAGATAATTGCTCTTGATGCAATTCGATATGCTGATCAAGGTTTGCCGAGTTTTTCCCATTTTGACTATAGTAATAAATTTGTTCGAGAATTTCTTTATTGCTTTGATCAATGTTTGAATTCGTTAATAAGGATTTAATCAAACGTTGCAGTTGTTCACATTCAGATACAGATCCACAGCAATCTGTCCGATGATTCATTAAGATATCTTTTAGTATATTTACTTGATCTGAATACTGAAGCGGCATCATTTACACCCTTTCTGTATATCTCCTTAAGCTTTTTAAGGGAGAATTCACAACTTATTTTGTGAGTTCTTTTTTAATTTATTCATAAAGGACAGAATTATTTTTTCATGTAAAATAATAATAGGGTGTGTCGCAATAATTAATATTTTTAGGGGTGTCATGATGCGTTTACGATATAAACCTTGGGCAAAGGAAAAGATTGAACAATATCCGCAATATGTGGTGGCTTTGCCTGAGCAGCATAAAAAGAAATGGAATACAGTATTTGAGCAGAATCAGCCGCTTCATATCGAGATTGGTACGGGGAAAGGCCGGTTTATCACAGAAATGGCAAGAGCAAATCCGCATATTAATTATATGGGGATTGAATTACAGGAGAGTGTAATCGTTTTAGCACTTGATCGATTAATTGATGCGGGGCTTCCAAATGTTAAACTTTTACATGTGAACGCGGTTGAACTGCCAAATATTTTTGAAAAAGGTGAAGTAGAGCGTATTTATTTAAACTTTTCTGATCCGTGGCCGAAAACAAGACATGAAAAACGGCGTTTAACTTATAAAAGCTTCTTGCAGCTCTATGAAGAAATTCTTCCTGCTGAAGGAGAGATCCATTTTAAAACAGATAATCAAGGATTGTTTGAGTACTCTCTTACTAGCTTCTCTGCCTATGGAATGCTGTTGAACTATGTTAGCTTAGACTTGCATAACAGCGATTTCGAAGGGAATATTAGGACCGAATATGAGGAGAAATTTTCTCAAAAAGGAAATCGCATTTATCGTTGTGAAGTACAATTTAAAAAATAAGAAGATCTTATTGACTCCTTGGAGGTTATTTCTAAGGGGTCTTTTTGATGTGTTGAATTCAGAATTTTTCTAAAAATGGTGAAAAGGTGATAAAATAACTGGGAGGAGGGATGAGATGGATAAGATACAATTACCGAATACAACATTAACTTGGCTCGATGGCGGTTCGACCTATTTGGACGGTGGAGCGATGTTTGGGGTGGTACCGAAGCCGTTGTGGGAGAAAAAGTACCCCTGTAATGAAAAGAATCAGATTGAATGCCGTACAGATCCGATTTTGATTCAGACTGGGGGGAAGAATTTCCTTGTCGATTCAGGGCTGGGAAAAGGAAAATTAACAGACAAACAAAAGCGGAATTTTGGTGTGATGCAAGAATCACGATTAAAGGAATCTCTCCAAGATGCAGGTCTTACTGTAAATGATATTGATTATTTGTTAATGACTCATTTACATTTCGATCATGCCTGTGGGTTGACAAACTATGAAGAGGGAAGCTATGTTTCTGTTTTTCCTAATGCAGCCATTATTTGCTCTGATATTGAATGGAATGAAATGAGAAATCCGAATATTCGCTCAAAGAGTACATATTGGAAAGCAAATTGGGAAGGAATAACGGCTCAGGTGAATACTTTTTCAAAGGAATGGCAAATGGGTGCTATTCGCCTGATTCATACGGGCGGGCATAGTGACGGTCATTCAATCCTTGTTATTGAAGACGGCGGAGAAACACTTATTCATATGGCGGATATTATGCCGACGCATGCCCATCAAAATGTATTATGGGTCATGGCTTATGATGATTATCCGATGAATTCAATTGCTGCGAAGCAAAAATGGCTCCAATTTGGCTTGGATAGGAATGCTTGGTTTACTTTTTATCATGATGCATATTATCGTGCTGTGCAATGGGATCCGGAAGGGAAAATGACTACTAAATTAGAAAGCAAATAAAAAATCCCCCAATCGGGGATTTTTTAATAGGCAGTATACGATTCAGCTGAGTAAGTATGCATCAAGGATGGTGCCTGTTTTACTGTCTGCAATGAATTCGTATTGTACCGTTTCATGATCTTCGAGACGTGATATTCCGCCGATATAGACTTCATAATCTAAGAAAGATTTCTTATAAGGCTGTTTTTCCATTTGAA
>CALGSR010000023.1 GCA_937902115.1 uncultured Bacillus sp.
CATTTCGATGTTGCTAGGTTCTAACGCAAGCTCAGGATGGAACTCTAACTCTTTTTTATGGTGAGCGACTAACTTAATAACCTTACGACCATTGTCACTCAACTCATAAGTATCAAGAGCAACCCTTCCATTTCGCTTGCACTCTTGACACTCTTTGTCGCGCTCGTATATTTGTTTGCGTAACTTCGCCCATGCGTATGAATTATAGAATTTACGCTTCTGCTCTTTTGTTTTGTATTCTTTCAATTCATATCACCTCATAACATCAACACCATTTGTCCTGTATCTTCCACAATCTTCTTATCATTCTTTATTGAATTACAATAATGATGAGCAAGCTTTACGTTATCCCATGTATGTGTACCACCCTTACTGATGGCTATTACATGTTCAATTGATGGATAATTTCTACCAACAATAAAAGAACCTCTATCATCTATAGTGAAGCCAGTTGAATCACATTGACCTCCACATAAATAACAAACGTTCTTCTCTTTCTGAATTACCTTTTCAATTGTTATTGAATAGTCCACCTTGCCATTAATTCTAGCCTTTCGTTTCCTTAACTCCTTCAACCTGTTGTCTCTACGATTGTTGCAAGCCTTTGAACAAAGCTTTCGTTTCCTTGTGGTACCGAATGTAGAATTGCATTCATCGCATTTAAGTATGTGAACTTCCTTCAATGTCGTCTTAGGCTTAACAACTGCTTTTAATATTGATTTTCTAAGCAGATATACTTTGTCGATTGGTTTAGGTTTTGGCTTAAGTTTTACAATCGGCTTCTTTAACTTAATGCAGCAAGGACAACTAACTTTCTTTTTCTTCCTGGCAAATTGAGCAGCTCTTTTAAATTGTTCTCCACACTCTTTACATTGAATCAATACAGGCTTTTCAGAATCAATATAACCAGATACATATTCAACCTTGTCACCATGATTCGTTTGTAAGTTATTCAGAAACATTTTAAAAGCATTATCAACTGTAGGATTCTCGGCTAGTATTCCATTTAATCCGTTCTTATTACAGTGGTATCTAACTTTTGCACGCGATATATCTAACTGTTTCGATATAGCTTTCATGCTAATACCTTGTTTTCTTAATTGAATGATTTCTTCAACAATGGTACAATTCATATATCAACAACTCCTATTCAGTTTGTTGGTCACAATCCTTGATGTTACGAGCATCAGAGGATTATTTTTTTGCATTAAAAAAGCCACACGATCTATTCGCATGACCTCACTTGCGCTTCACCTTCCCATTCACTTTCTTGTACGTATCACGTCTTGTCCCCATAATGTCTTCCCAATCACGTTTGGATAATCGTTCAGTATTCTTCTTCGGACGATGAACAGCATTTAATTTATCTCGCGTATCATCATCGATTAAATTGTAAATTTCCATGTGTGTTCACCGCCTTTTACGCATAATAAAAAGCCACGCTCGAATGAACGTGACCTTTTTATGCTTTGTATTCTTTTCCTATATCCGTATCTTCATGACTGTGTCTGATTATGTTATGTTCATCCACAATTGCCACCATATACATTTCGCCATAATCCTCTTGCGTTTCTGTAAATATAATGGCATCACCTAAACTTTCGAAATCATAGTCGGTTTCTTTTCTCGCGCCGTATCTGGAGTAAATAACCTTATACATTATTTCACCTCGATTTCCTTTTATTAATCTTATGTAATTCCCTGCTGTTTCCGCAACAGGGAAGTGTGTAATTATATTTCGTGAAAAGAACCATTTGTAAAACTGGTACAATATCAATTTACCACGGTTTTTAGCGCAATTCATTAGTTGGCACTATTGCGGATTATTCAACATCTTAACAAACCATACTGCCTCCGAATAATATCCATTCGATTCACCTAACCAACGTAGAGTTACATAACCTTTAATTGTTGCAAACTTGTAGAATGTCCATGTAGATGTTCCCCAATCGTCTTCTTTGCCTTTTTGAGTTACTTTTTCCGACATGGTTAATGGTTCGCCTATTAAATCATCCATATCTCCAATGATTTCCTCAATCTCAACCGATTCACAGCAATCTTGTTGATGATACATGTAATATTCCTCACCGTTGATAATGAACTTGATTACATTATTTTCATCGGAAATCTCATATGATTCAATCACTTTTCCTAATAATAATCCTAACTCGATGTGTTCATAAGTCCCATAGTCTAAATCCAGTTCCATTTATTACTCACCCCTCATTTAAGATTGTGTATTAATTATCCACTAAACCCACCCCAACCGTCTAGCCGTTTCATCAATCAAAGCATTACGTTTCCTCAACACTTGCCACTGCGACATAAACAACTCATCTGCAATATGCTTCCATTCGTAATCACCTTGCTTATCACGATAGCGCATATCTACTATCGTTTTCTGATCGTTGTCCAGTTCCTTATATAATGTTTCGATTGTATGCACGATGCGTTTTAAATTCTGCAGCATCACATCATCAGCAAGGATTGTCGCTTTGTTTCCAGTTGTATCTGAAATCCTATTCGATTTACCGCCACCGATATTCGTGTCCGATTCTAACCAACCTTCTATCAAGTCGCGTTCACGATGGCGCATTTCCCGTTTGTATTCCTCAAGATTAATCCAATAATCTTCAAGTTTCTGAATGTCGTGCCTTGATAGTTTCATAATTTGTCCTCCACATTCTCATAACATGCTATTCTACCTATCTAGCGTTCGTTCTAAGACGTTCTAATTCCATTTTGGTGTATTTGGTAGGTAATGAATTAAAACGCCTAGAATCACGCTTAAATGAGGTTAAATAACACAGATACTATTTCGCCTTCAATTTCTTAGTCAAACGTCTAATTTCCGTTATATTCTCCTTTTTCCAAGCTTCAAAGCCGTACCTACTTACATTGCGTTTCTCGTAAAATTCACCATCTGATATTTTCTCAAGCTTGGCCTTCACATAATCTTCAAGTTCGATTGATACGGAAAATTTATTGACGTATGTCCCAAACTGTTTTTCCAGTGGTGTAATTTTTCCGCTAGTCGTGATAGCTTTCCGTGGTTTCGTTAGTTTAAGAAGCTGCTCACCTAATGGACGTAATTTAATACAATGCTCACACGTTTGTTTAAGATGCGTATTTTGGCAATGACAATGTTCCAGAATGCTATTAACCTCTGATAATATGGATAAACGTTTTTCCAATCGTTCTGCATCTGTCATTTTACTTACCGCCTTTCCCATTATTCCGAAATCTCGGTTTACGTGATTCATTCAACTTCTTGTATTTATCGTTGAGCGCCCGATATGAAGCTTTGAGCGCTCGTAATTGTTTGTTTTTATTATGCAATTGTCGTTTCAAGTGAAAGTTTTCATCTGCGATAGCTTTATAATGATCGTGTATTCGTTCTTCGTGTTCGGTTAAGTCGTCATTAATTTGGCGCATACTGTCACCTCAATCTTCTAATTTAACAGCTACAACTCGTTTGCCGTGATCGCGTTTCTTATTCGTAGGCATCGAATACCAGTAAATTGTGTTACGTGTTACCCCTCGAAATTCCGCTAATTCATCCAATGTACCGATTGCCAGCAATTCTTCACCTTTGTACAATGCATAATCATTTGTATCTTTCGGTTTGCCACGATTAGCCATTTACATCAACTCGCTTTATACTGTCCTCCACACTGAACTTATCTGGATAGCGTTTTTTAAGTTTGTCGATGTTTCTCTGCATGACTTGCTCATATGAATCAGCGTAATATTCGCCTAGCGTATAGAGACAATTAAATATTGTGATTAAATCATCAACCATAAATTTTTCGTCATGACGATGATAAATTTGTTTTTTCGCTACTTCTGAAATGTTTTTGCATGCAATCATTAGCTCATTGACGATGTTCGATAATGGTTTATTCAATCTGAAATTCAACTCGAATTTTGCTAATAACGCAACACCTACAGCATAATGACTAACGTCGCCTAGTTCCTTTTCAATATCGCTACTTCCAGTTGATTTTGCTTCTAACACTTCTACAGCTTCCCCAACCAACCCCATTGCATAATTCCCAAGCATATTTTCAAATTCCACTTGATTAGCAGGTTCGCCACCAAATGGCATTGTGCGTTTTGATAAAGTTTGAAATTGTGTTAAGTTCATTTTGTTTCCTCCAATAATTCGGGATTTTCGTAAATGTTGCCGATAGTTGCGTACAGTCTATCTAGTTCTTGGTGCATACCTCTATATTGTTTGACACCTACTACTTTGAAAGCAACGCCGATGAATTTTACTTCTCCAATAAACCTACGTGCTTTTCCATAGGCATAATAATGACCTTTGACAACATCCCCCTCATAAATCTCACGACCGTTTTTATCCTTTAAGCCTGTGTATTGCAATGCGACTAACCTTTTGTCCTTTACTACCGTTGCCAACTGAACTGTTTGTAAGTGTCCGTTCTCATGTCTGAAAACACCGTCATACCAACCGTTATTATCTGGGTAAATCATTGAATTTCTTTCTAAGCTCCAAGCTCTAAATTTAATTTCACGCATTAATTTCCCTCCACCCTTCTTTCGTTAATACATCCACAATCGGCGAGAAGCAAGGCACCACGACCTCAACCTCTGCTTCATCATCGATTAATGCGAATCGTCTCATTGGTAACTGTATATTTAACGGCTTTCGTTCCCGTTTACGTTTATGCTTTGGCAGCCATTGCGGTATGCCGTTTTTATTCAGTGTTTGCATTAGAACACCCCGTTTTATTGGTTTAACGTGCAATCCTTCTTATTATCGAAATCTCTAATTTTATTGATTAAATCGTAAAAGGTTTGTAATTCCGTTTTGTTGAAAATCCTACGCAGCTCACCATCACGGATCATCACCTTGTTATGCGTTTCCGTTAAAATTTTGTCTTTGTTGCGTTTGGACATTTACTCACCTTCCAACTCCACACCCAACGCGAATATTGCCCGACACGCTGCATGTGCTAAATGTTTGTCTGATTCATCACCGGCAAGATGCGCATACACATGTACTAATAAGTGGTTTAAGTGATCCTTTGTGCTAATTAGTTTCCAGTTATCATCCCCGTACTTTTCAGCACCCTCTTTTAATACGCTTGCAATCTCTAAGATTGATTTCGGGTCAACTAAGTCCATACGGTACGGTGATTTCGATTGGCCGCCGCCTTTTTCGTTGTAGACGACTGGTTGGTCTGGGCTTACACCTGGAACGATTGATTGGCCATTTACGATTTCGGCAGCATCCTTTTCGACATATCTATAACGACCATTCAAATAAATTACATAATGATTAGCTTGAATT
>CALGSR010000024.1 GCA_937902115.1 uncultured Bacillus sp.
ATCAATCTCATGAGGCGGTTGATATGGTTAATATATCGCCTGACCAGTGGAGTCAAACGGTATGTACATCTATAAAAAATGAAGATTCGTTTGTCGATTTTATGAAGGATGTCATAGCGGGCCGAGCCACTTCAGAGGAAAGACAAGTTTATCATATCAATGGACCTATTAAAAAGGTAATCCAAGTATATGTTGAAGAACTATATCGTGGAAATAAAAGGTTTGGGTCATTGCTTGTTCATCAAGATATTACAAAGGCCTATGAAGTTGATCAAATGAAATCAGAATTTGTCAGCACGGTGAGCCACGAGCTAAGGACACCATTATCTAGCGTGCTTGGATTTACTGAATTAATGTTAAATAAACAACTGAAGCCAGAGCGGCAGCAAAAATATTTGCAGACGATTTACCAGGAAGCAAAGCGTCTAACTGCATTAATTAATGATTTTCTTGATGTACAGCGCATGGAATCAGGGAAACAGAGCTATGAGAAAAAGTATATCGATATTATGCCGATAATTAAGCGGATGGTGGATACATTCCGCGTTAATCATCGTGCCCATAGGTTTTCCATCAGTAAGAATACCAACCTTACTTCGGTATTAGGTGATGAAGATAAATTAACACAGGTGCTGAATAACCTTCTCAGCAATGCAGTCAAATATTCACCGGAAGGCCGTGAAGTGAAGGTGACTGTTTATGAACAGGAGAGCCATCTTTGTATTGATGTAATAGACCAAGGCCTTGGTATACCTAAGGATGCAATGGAGCATGTATTTACGAAGTTTTATCGAGTTGATAATTCTGACCGAAGAAAAATAGGGGGGACCGGTTTAGGTCTATCCATCGTAAATGAAATCATGAAGGCACATGAGGGAAGTGTCAGTGTTACTTCAGAGCTTAAAAAGGGTAGTACTTTTATATTAAAGTTTCCACTTGTTTACTCGAAAAATGCGATGTCAGAAAAAACAAATCATCCTGTTCCGATGGATACAGTGACAAATGGAGTCAATGTAATTGTTATTGAGGATGATCGCAATTTGGCGTTATTATTGCAGGCCGAGCTAGAGGATAATGGGTTTCAAGTCTTGCAATATACAAATGGTGAGGATGCGATAAGTGCAATAGAACAACATAAACCTGACACGATTGTACTCGATATTATGTTGGATGAAACCTGCATGAATGGCTGGGAAATATTAGAGAAGGTAAAAGATAATCCGGATTTAAAGGATATCCCGATCATTATTTCTTCGGCATTGGAGGAAAGGGAAAAAGGCTTCAGCCTCGGAGCAACGGAGTATTTAGTTAAACCGTATCCGCCGCATAAGCTTTCAAGTACGATCCTGCAGACTCTATTAAAGAAGGAAAAAAGCGGACAGATTCTTGTACCTGTCAGTGCAGAATAATAATAAAAGCGGAAGCGCCTTGGTTAGCTCCGACAAGCACAAGCCGAGCCTGTTCAGAAGGCGTTTTTTCCTTCAGGACAGGATTGGCTTGTGACCTCGAGGGGCTAGGCGCTGCAGCTGGATAATATGCAAAAAAACTTGTTTCTCTATATTTGGGAAACAAGTTTTTTATTAAAAGTTATTAGCCTGATCATCCTTTTTTGCTATATGATAGGGAGAGTTATATGGTACTATTTACTTATGAATAATTAATATTCGAGGTTATCGAACTACTTTTAGGAAGGATGTTAAAAATGCATAGAATTTTTAACAGTTTAAATAAAAAATTAATCAGTATATTTCTCGCATTATCAATTATTCCGTTAGTGATAACGGTATTAATTATCACATATTTTACAAATCAAGGATTTATAGAATTAATAGAAACAAAGCAGAAGGATATGGAAAAGAGTGTACAGGCGCAATTTGACAGAACAGCTGGAGAGCTTTTGGATATAACCTCTATTTATGCCAAGCAAGATAAGCTTATTCAGGCGTTCCAATCTGGGGAACGTGAAGAGTTGGAGGAAGAGCTGAGTCAAGTATATCCCCGTCTTGTGGAAGAACATCATTTAAGGGTTTTTGAATTGGGAGATGATTCCGGTGTCGTTTTTATGCGTGGTCATAATCCAGAAAAGTATGGCGATGACAAAAGCGAAATTCCTGCAATTCAAGCAGCGTTAAAGGGAGAGGCGGTAACTGGCTTTGAATTTGGCAGCAGTGGTTTGGCCGTTCGTGCATTTGCCCCTATTATTTATCAGGATGAAGTAATTGGTACATTGCAAACGGGTGTAGATGGGACTTTTTTGGAAGACCTGAAGGAAATATTACAAGGAACAACCATTGATTTATATAATAGAGAGGGCGAGGTCGTTGTCTCATCTATAAAGGATCATGTTGGCAATGTAATTGAGGATTCCTCGCTTCTGACCGCTGTTAATAAAGGCGAGGTTATGACCGATAGTGACTTAGGAAATATGAAGTCCTACATCCCATTATATGATCCGACTAAAAGCCAAATAATAGGTGTTATTGGAATAAGTGAGGATGTTTCTGCGATTAAGGAAACACAGGAAAAAATTACTTGGATGGCCATACTTATGGGTATTATTACTTTTATCGTGGTTTTTGTTATTTCGTTTATTTTAAGCAGGAGTATTTCCAATCCAATTAAACAAACAGCCCATTCCATGGTGGAATTGTCACAAGGCAACTTAAACATTAATGTAACAGAAAGCAGGAGAAATGATGAAGTGGGTCAATTAGTCAATGCGATGGGCACACTGAGGGATAATCTCCATCAAATATTTGAAAAAACATCCTTCGTTTCTACCAGTGTTTCCAAGCAAAGTGAAGAGTTGTCCCGCTCTGCAAATGAAGTCAAAATGGGTTCAGAGCAAATTGCGGAAACCATGCAGGAAATTGCTGTGGGAACTGAAAAACAGACAGACCACATTGTCAAATTATCATTAGCAATGAATACTTTTACAAAAACAATTCAAGAGGTGGAGGAAAATGGAGAGCAAATTCATACCTCCTCACAGGAAGTACTAGAGCTGACGAATAATGGAATGCAATTAATGGAATCTTCGAATCAGCAGATGTTGAAGATTGATCAGATTGTTCAGGAAGCGGTAAGAAAAATGGATAGTTTAGATCAACAAGCAATCGAAATTTCCAAGATCGTGTTAATGATTCAAGAAGTAGCAGAGCAAACCAATTTGTTAGCACTTAATGCAGCGATAGAAGCAGCAAGAGCTGGTGAACATGGGCGCGGTTTTGCTGTGGTAGCAGATGAAGTAAGACGACTGGCGCAGCAGGTGTCTGAATCCGTTGCAGATATTACAGAGATCGTCAATCGAATTCAGAATGAATCAAGCATGACGGCAGGTTCCTTAAAGCACGGTTATAAAGAGGTTGAAAAAGGCAGTATTCAAATTAAACATACAGGAGAAACATTTAATCAAATTCGCTATTCAGTAAGCGAAATGGCACAGGAAATGAAAGGTATTTCAGAAAATTTATCAGATATTTTTGCTACAAGCAGAGAGATGAATGCCACTAGTGAAGTTATTGCCGGAATCGCTGAGGAATCCGCTGCAGGTGTAGAAGAAACTGCAGCAACGACACAGCAATCCAGCAGTTCAATGGATGAGGTAAGCCAGAGTTCAAGAAAGTTGGCTGCGCTAGCGGAAGAACTTCAGGAATTGATCCGTTATTTTAAATTATCCAAATGAAATAAGTCAAACGAAGAGACAGACCCAACTTACTTAAAGAGTTGGGCTGTCCTCTTTCTTTTTCTTATCTATGGCCTTCTTCATGCTTTTTACGATATATCCTCCCTTAAAGCTTGTTGGTTCATATGCGACAACGAAGGCTTTGGGTGCTTCTTCATTTAAGATGCCCATTAATTCTTTTTCTCTGCTTCTTTTTACAACAATATCCAGTCTGTATCTTTTACTGCCATCACGTCCTTCTCCTTCAAAAATTGTTACTCCAAAACCATCTGCACGGAGTCTGGTGATTAATTCAGGGTCTTGGTCTAACAAACTGACATTCACGGTGCGATAGCCAATGGCCAGCTTTTTTTCAATAACACCACCGAGAATAATTCCTCCGGAATAACCAATCGCATAGGCAAACATATTTAAGTAATTAGAAAGATCCGAGAAGATAATCCCCAAGCTGATTACATAAATTAAAGCCTCAACTCCACCGAGCATAGAAGCGTTTCTGATTTCGTTTTTTACGAGAAAAATAGTACGTAATGTAGTCAAGGGCACGATAATGAATTGCATAACAATAATTAATAATGCGTCTAACATATTTCCGCCTCTTTCTGGAAGTCTCCAATAGGTATATAGTCATGATAACTCTTTTCTATTGGAAAGATAAGTCCCACGTACTTAATATGGCGGATTATTAGCAAAACATGTAAAACAGTATTTTATAGTTCATATAACAAGGATCATTCGCGAAGGTAAAGGGGAGGGACTCCACTTTAAACGAAGTAAAATGTAAAATATAAGTTCCTATTTCCGTAAATAGTGAACGTTGGTTCCAAAATATAATTTGTGATTTCGAAAGCGTTTACAAAAAAAGAGTGATTAGACATAATATTTAAACTATATTAAGATAAATGTAGATTCTAATATTGGGAATGGGGGAATAGAAGTTGATACGTTACAAAAAATTAGGTTATGGTGTATTAAGTGTTACTGATTTAGAAAAGTCATTGGATTTTTACACAAATGTTGCAGGTATGGAGTTTGTTGAGCGTGATGAAGAAAGCGTTTACCTTCGCACAAGTTATGATCACCACAACATGATTCTGGAACAGGGGCCAGAAGCAGGTTTGAAACGAGTTGCTTTTGAACTAGAAAAAGCGGAACAATTTGATGACGCTTTCAAACATCTTCAAGAGCAGGGATTAAATCCAGTTGAATTGAGTGCAGAGGAATGTCAAAAACTAGCACAAGGCAGAACTTTACGCTTTAAAGACCCAGTGATTGGTTTAACTCATGAAATTTATGCTGACATTATGCAAATGGGCTTGCCTTACACTTCTGCGAATGGATTAGAAATTGAATGTCTATTGCATATCGTATATGAAACACCACAATTCAATGAGTATTATGATTTCTTTGTAAACAAATTGAATTTTGCGGTATCTGATACTGCTGGAAGAGAAACTTCATGGGCTTGGCTGCGCTGTTTCCCGAACCCTTATCATCACTCATTTGCGATCACAGAAGGTCCGAATAATATCTTAAATCACATCGCTTTCAAAGCAAAAACAGTTGATGATATCGGTAAACAAGTGAACATTTTAAAAGAAAAGAATGTTCCAATTCTATTTGGACCAGGAAGACACCATCCATCAGGAAGTATTTTCCTATACTTTGCGGACCCAGATGGCATTACGGTTGAATACAGCCAAGGTA
>CALGSR010000025.1 GCA_937902115.1 uncultured Bacillus sp.
ATCAGATTGGGATTACGGGAAATCATCCGGACCGGATAAAAGCAGGCTGTTTATATATTTTAGAAAGAGAATGTATGCAAAACGGCCATGTTTTTGTTCATGCGGAACATCTATTAGTCAGTGTGCAAAATCTCCTTGAAGAAAATAAGCGTGATTTGATTGAGTTTGCCGCTATCAATGAGCAGCTGCTTGCTCTTGCAGAGGATAAAAAAATCATCGTTGAGGAGAGCCGCTTTTATTTACCGCCGCTTTATTTTTCCGAAAAAGGACTTGTTACCAGCATCCAAAAACTTCTTTCGCAAACGGAATATGAACAGCAATTTCCTGAATCAGAATTCCTACTGGCACTGGGAAATTTGGAAGAACGGATTAACGTCCACTATGCTCCGACACAAAAAGAAGCGATTCAAACCGCCTTGATGTCCCCTTTATTACTCCTAACCGGAGGTCCCGGTACAGGAAAAACAACGGTTATTAAAGGAATTGTTGAATTATATGCAGAGCTTCATGGCTGTTCGCTTGATCCGAAGGACTATAAAAAGGAAGAACCGTTTCCTTTTCTTCTCTGTGCCCCGACGGGAAGGGCTGCGAAACGAATGACTGAATCCACCGGAATGCCTGCGATGACGATCCATCGTTTATTAGGCTGGAATGGCAGTGCAGGCTTTGACCATGATGAGGAAAATCCATTGGCTGGAAAAATCTTAATTGTCGATGAATCCTCAATGGTTGATATTCTGCTGGCAAATCGGCTCTTTAAGGCACTGCCGGAAAATATACAGGTCATCCTGGTTGGCGATGAAGATCAGTTGCCTTCGGTAGGCCCTGGGCAGGTATTAAAGGATTTACTTCGTTCAGAAGTGATCCCCACCATCCGCTTAACGGATATTTACCGTCAGGCAGAAGGATCTTCTATTATTGAACTTGCCCATGAGATTAAAAAGGGACGGCTGCCGGAAAATGTGGCCGAGCAGCAAGCGGACCGTTCCTTTATCAAATGCAGTTCGGCTCAGGTAGCTAATGTGATTGAAAAGGTTGTTTTGAATGCGATAAAAAAAGGCTTTACACCAAGGGATATTCAAGTATTAGCCCCGATGTATAAAGGACCTGCAGGAATCGATCGTTTAAATTCCGTCCTTCAGGAAGTTCTCAACGGTAATCCGAATGGAACAAGAAAAGAGCTTACCTTTGGGGATACGAAATACCGTGTCGGTGATAAAGTTTTGCAACTTGTAAACCAACCGGAAAATCATGTCTTTAATGGGGATATGGGTGAAGTGGTATCTGTGTTTTATGCAAAGGAAAATACAGAGAAGCAGGATATGCTTGTCGTTTCCTATGAGGGGATAGAAGTAACCTATACAAGACAGGATCTCAATCAAATTACCCTAGCTTACAGCTGCTCGGTTCATAAATCACAGGGAAGTGAATTTCCGATTGTGGTTCTGCCTATTGTAAAAAGCTATTACCGAATGCTGCAAAGAAATCTAATTTACACAGCGATTACGAGAAGCAAAAGATTCCTTATTTTATGCGGTGAGGAGGCGGCTTTCAGGCAAGGGATTATGCGTGCAGATGAACAAACACGGCAGACGACCTTGGCAGAAAAGCTGATGACAGAATGTACTCCTCTAGTTGAAAAAGCCCTTCCAACCGCAGGGGAACAGTCGTCTAATATAACATATGAAGAAATGTTGATGAGTGCCGATCCGATGATTGGCATGGATGATATTACACCATACCACTTTTTAGCATAGTACCTGTTGGAAAACCTTACTTTACATGATTTATCCCATTATGACGAATGATACTAAATGTTCGAAGGGTGGGACAAACTTGCGGACATTTTCATTATTAAAAGGACTTCCAATATTCGAATTGAAAACAGGTGCCAAAATTGGCGAAGTATGTGATTTATGTGTTTCCAGCCAAGGAATCGTGAAGGGATTGCTCGTGAAAAAAGGGGTCCTACTAAAGAAAACCTTATATTTAAGCGTGCAAAATGTGTCTTCTTTTGGATTTGATGGGGTTATGATTGAGGATAGGGAAGTGTTAGAGACTATACAGGTAAATGAGGAATTCACAATTGAAAATAAGCAGCGGCTATTGGGCAGAATGATAATGACTGCAGAGGGCGAGAGGCTTGGGTTTTTAGAAGATGTATATTTTCTGGAAGAAGTGGGAACGATTATAGGGTATGAAATTTCGGATGGCTTCTTTTCAGATATGATGGAAGGAAAACGTGTGATCAAAGCCGAACAACCGCCTGCGATTGGGAAGGACGCCATCATAATTAATGTAAAATAATGGTGAGGTGTTTTTCCCAATGCTTACATGTCCCAACTGCCAAAGCAAGGATATAGGTAAAATTGGCATCAATCAGTATTATTGCTGGAATTGTTTCATTGAATTAACTTTGTCGAAAGGTCTCATTCATACCCATCAGGTAGAAGAAGACGGCACATTAAGTTCCCTCGATGATTTGTTTGAAGAAGATGAACGCCGCTTTATCTTATAATCATAAGAATCCAGGGGTGAAAAGATGAACAAAACATTAACCTCCATGCTTGCAGTAGGAGCGGGGATTGTTGCTTATAATTATATCCAGAAAAATAATGTCATTTCCAACCGCAATATGAGGAAATTGAAAAAAGGAATTAAATCGATGTTTTAAAGGGTAAAGGGATAACCGCAAACAGGTTGTCCCTTTTCATGTATAAAAATAAAGCGGGTCTCCACAATAATAAAGGGAGGCGAGCAAGTTGGATATCCGGATTAAATGGTATTACCGTCTAGGATTTTTGCTCCTTTTATTAATTGTTGTTTTTATTTTTATTAAACTGCAAGGAATATGGGTTCCAGCTGTAACGTCCGTTTTCAATATTCTTCTGCCCTTCATCATATCTGCCTTTATTACCTACCTGCTTCATCCGATTGTCGAACGGCTTCATGCCGGCGGACTTCCGGAAATTGTAAAGCAGATAAGGGATTTAACGGTCAGTATCCCTGCATTGGCGGAGCAATATAAAGGATTTACAGCGTTGATACAGGAAAAGACATCTGCCTGGCCGGAAGGCATTCAGGAGCGGGTGGATGATGGGATTGTATCGATTGAAAAAGGATTAGATAAGATGCTGACTGGCGTATTAAATTCAATGGTGGAAATTGTTAATTCAGTTTTTATGTTTGCCTTAATCCCGTTTATTACCTTTTATATGTTAAAGGATTACAGGGTCATTAAAAAAGCCGTATGGTACTTAACACCAAGGAAATGGCGCCAGGGTGGAATTCTTTTTTTGCGGGATGTCGATCAATCCCTTGGCAGTTATATTAGAGGTCAGCTTCTCGTATGTGTTTTAGTTGGCTCCACTTCAGCCCTTTTATTTTGGCTGTTTCATATGAAGTATCCGTTATTACTGGGTCTCACGATCGGCATCACAAATGTCATTCCCTATTTTGGACCAATAATCGGCGCGGTGCCGGCAGTGATTATTGCCTCAACGATTTCAGTAAAAATGATCTTGATAACGGTCATTATTGTTTTTGCGATGCAGTTTCTCGAAGGGAATGTGTTATCTCCTTTAATTGTGGGAAAAAGTCTGCATATGCATCCGCTCATGATTATGCTTGCCCTATTTGCAGGTGAGGAAACTGGTGGCATTGTTGGCATGATTTTGGCTGTTCCAATCTTAGCTGTCATCAAAGTTGGGCTGCTTCATATTAGAAAACATTTCGGCCGTAAGCGGACGCCGATATTAGAAGAATAAATGCCTAATTGACTGCTGTATTGTTGACAACTTTTAAAAATTATAGCTATAATGCGTGTAGTGTAATTTTATTCAGCAAAAGTTTCTCACTTCTGTATATGGTGAGATGAGTGTTATAAATTTGTAAAATTAATAAGGAAACAGCCTTAGCTGAATAAAATTAAAGCCTTCGGTGGATGCCTCGATTTTTAAAAGGAAATTTTTCGAGCAAGCACGCTAGTATAGGGCGCAAATACGCCAAGGCGCATTTGATATCATCTTACATAGACAACATGAAGAAGGAACGAGTATGTTATAGTCCATCTAACGTGATGCATCACATAAGAGAGGAGCTTTCTTAGGCTGAAAAAAGCTCTAGATGAAGGATAACAGAACGCTAATCCCGAGTGCAGCTAATTACTGCCGTGCGCCGCGTTAAGGCTATATTGAGAGATGAACATTTATTTTTGTTCATAATCAGGGTGGTACCGCGAGTAAGCTTCTCGTCCCTGCTGGGGAAGAGGGCTTTTTTTGTGTGAAAAAAACTTCCGTTCGTCCATTCTTCATGAAAAAATAGGAGGAAATAAATTGAAAAAGCTAACAGGTTCGCAAATTCGTAAAATGTTTCTTGATTTCTTTAAAGAAAAAGACCATGCCGTAGAACCAAGTGCACCGCTGGTTCCACATGATGATCCGTCACTATTATGGATCAATAGCGGGGTAGCAACACTAAAAAAATATTTTGACGGCCGCGTTGTACCGGAAAATCCACGCATTACAAATGCGCAAAAATCAATTCGTACCAATGATATTGAGAATGTTGGAAAAACGGCCCGCCACCATACATTCTTTGAAATGTTAGGAAACTTTTCTATCGGAAATTATTTTAAAGAAGAAGCGATTGATTGGGCATGGGAATTTTTAACCGATGAAAAATGGGTTGGTTTTGAAGAAGATAAACTTTCCGTCACCATCCATCCTGAGGACGAAGAGGCCTTTAATCTTTGGCATAAGAAAATCGGGATTCCGGAAGAAAGAATTATCCGCTTAGAAGGGAATTTTTGGGATATTGGGGAAGGTCCAAGCGGTCCGAATACAGAAATTTTCTATGATCGCGGTCCTGAATATGGGAATGATCTATCCGATCCGGAGCTTTATCCAGGTGGAGAAAATGAACGCTATTTAGAGATCTGGAACTTAGTGTTTTCTGAATTTAACCATAATCCTGACGGAACCTACACACCGCTGCCAAAGAAAAATATTGATACAGGAATGGGACTTGAGCGTATCGCTTCTGTCGTTCAAAATGTTCCAACCAATTTTGATACAGATTTATTTATGCCGATCATTCAGGCAACCGAGGAAATCTCTGGTGCAAAATACGGCTCAAGTAAAGAAAGCGATGTGGCCTTTAAAGTAATCGCTGACCACATTCGTACAGCTGCCTTTGCGATTGGCGATGGAGCACTGCCTTCAAACGAAGGAAGAGGCTATATTATCCGCCGTTTATTGCGCCGTGCCGTTCGCTATGCGAAACAAATCGGAATTGAGCGCCCGTTTATGTATGAATTAGTTGCGGTTGTCGGAGAAATCATGGTTGACTTCTATCCGGAGGTAAAAGAAAATCAGGCATTCATCGAAAAGGTGATTAAAAATGAAGAGGATCGTTTCCATGAAACCTTGCATGAAGGGCTATCCATTCTTTCTGATGTGATTAAGAAAGAAAAATCAAACGGCAGTACGGTTGTTTCTGGAGAAGATGTCTTCCGTTTATATGACACATTTGGTTTCCCTGTTGAGTTAACCGAAGAATACGCTGAAGATGAAGAGATGACGATTGACCATGAAGGCTTTGAAGCAGAAATGGAACAGCAAAGGAAAAGGGCTCGTTCTGCTCGTGTAGATGTCGATTCTATGCATGTGCAAAGTGGGGTTCTTGGTGAAATTAAGAATGAAAGTGAATTTATCGGCTATGATCATTTGCAGGTGACTGCGGTTGTTTCCGTGTTATTAAAAGAAGGCCAATTGGTTGATGAAGCCTCTGCCGGAGATGAAATTCAATTTATGCTTGATAAAACTCCATTCTACGCAGAAAGCGGCGGTCAGATTGCCGACAGAGGTACGATCACGGCTGAGGGAGTTAAAGCTGACGTTCAAGATGTGCAAAAGGCACCAAACGGTCAGAATTTGCATCGTGCAATTGTGAAGGAAGGGACTTTAAAGGTCAACACGACAATTGTTGCGGCAATTGATGCAGACAACCGAGGAAAAATTATTAAGAACCATACAGCGACACACTTGTTGCAAAAAGCATTGAAGGAAGTACTTGGTTCACACGTTAATCAAGCCGGCTCCTTAGTAGAACCGGATCGCCTGCGTTTTGACTTTTCTCATTTCGGACAGGTACATGCGGAAGAACTTGAAAAAATCGAAGCTATGGTGAACGAACAAATTTGGAAAAGCATCCATGTTGAAATTGATTATAAAGGCATCGATGAAGCGAAGGCGATGGGAGCAATGGCTCTCTTTGGCGAAAAATACGGGGATATTGTCCGTGTTGTAAAAGTTGGGGATTTCAGTCTTGAACTTTGCGGCGGTTGCCATGTTCCGAATACATCTGTGATTGGCTTGTTCAAAATTGTCTCAGAAAGCGGGATCGGAGCAGGAACCCGCCGTATTGAAGCAGTAACGGGACAGGCCGCATACAATATGATGAATGAACAGATCGGCTTCTTAAAAGAAGCTGCAGTAAAACTGAAAACAAATGGTAAGGATGTTCCGGCAAGAATTGAAACGCTGAACAACGAAATCAAACAATTACACCGTGAAAATGAATCATTAACGGCAAAATTGGGCAATATTGAAGCTGGTAGTCTTGTTTCAAAGGTAAAGGATATCAATGGTATACCTGTTTTAACGGCTAAAGTACAAGCAACGGATATGAACAATCTTCGTAACATGGCGGATGATTTGAAACAGAAGCTTAACTCTGCGATTATTGTTCTTGGCAGTCCTGCTGAAGGAAAGGTCAATTTAATTGCCGGAGTATCGAAGGACCTAATTGATAAAGGTTTCCATGCCGGTAAACTAATTAAAGAAATCGCATCCCGCTGCGGTGGAGGCGGAGGCGGACGTCCAGATATGGCGCAGGCTGGCGGGAAAAATCCAGAGCAGCTTGATGCAGCTTTACAATATGTTGAAGAATGGGTGAAATCCGTTTGATAATGCCGCAAAGTAGTGTAAAATGTAGGTAACTATAAGTATGGTTGAACGGAAGACGAATGCATTAGTTATTTCTGATGAATCTATTGATGTTGTTTTTCTTCTACAAAAAGTGAGGTGTAGATGATGAGCTCATTCGATCAAACGATGAGATTCAATTTTCCCGAGGAACCTGTTGAGCATAATGTCAAAGAAGTGTTGCTTCAAGTCTATGATGCCTTGCAGGAAAAAGGGTATAATCCTATAAACCAAATTGTAGGTTACCTGCTTTCCGGTGATCCAGCCTATATACCAAGACATCGGGATGCACGTAATAAGATTCGTAAGCTGGAGCGGGATGAAATCATCGAGGAACTAATGAAATCATATTTAAAGGAAAATATAGGATAAAGTCACAGGTGACGGGCTGTATTTTTCTTAGGCAAGAGCCGAGAATATTATATAAGGGGTTTTTTATGAGGATAATGGGTTTGGATGTAGGTTCCAAAACGGTTGGCGTGGCAGTGAGTGATGCATTTGGCTGGACTGCTCAGGGCCTGAAAACCATTGCGATCAATGAAGAAGAAGGGCGGTTTGGCTTCGAGGAAGTTGGCAGTCTAATTAAAGAATATGAAGTCGATAAAGTAGTGGTTGGTCTGCCGAAAAATATGAATGGTACCATCGGTCCGCGTGGTGAGGCAAGCCAGTATTATGCCGACGAATTACAAAAACAGTTTGGAGTCCAGGTAATCCTTTGGGATGAAAGGCTGACCACTGTTGCTGCTGAGCGGGTGCTTCTCGAAGCGGATGTCAGCAGAAAAAAACGCAAAAAAGTAATCGATAAAATGGCAGCATCTATGATCCTGCAAGGATATTTAGATAGTCAGTCAAAATGAATGAGGTGGCAGAATGAATCACGGTGAAAATAATATTACAGTTGTTGATAATGAGGGAAATGAGCAGCTTTGTGAAGTGCTGTTTACATTTGACTCGGAGGAATTTGGCAAATCATATGTCCTTTATTATCCTGTTGGTGAAGATGAGGAAAATGAGGAAGAGATTGAAATCCATGCATCTGCTTTTATTCCAAACGAAGACGGTTCCGACGGTGAATTAATGCCAATTGAAACTGATAAGGAATGGGACTTAGTGGAAGAAATGCTGAATACATTCCTTGAAGAGGAAGAAGAGTAAATTTGAGCCGGCCGTAAAATTATGGCCGGTCTTTTTTTACGATCCCATTACTATATGTTCAAAATATAGTATAATAATTCGAGAAATAGACAAAACCCTGGTGAATGGAGGGGGAAAATGAAGGATTCTGGAAAAAAGGATAATAAAAACCCTAAGATGACGGAGGAATTGATTGAACGGCAAAGTGAGGCAAAGCTTGTTCGTAAAATCGTAGCGATTATCTCAACTTCCCTGCTACTCTT
Organism: uncultured Bacillus sp.; assembly: GCA_937902115.1. Lineage (GTDB taxonomy): Bacteria > Bacillota > Bacilli > Bacillales > Cytobacillaceae > Bacillus_BD. Next base: position 8,384 of record CALGSR010000025.1, read on the forward strand.
AGCGATACTAATTTTTGGGGGCGGTTTTCTATATGTTCACTCAGCTTTAAAACCAGTCGATCCGGATAGTGAGCAAAAGATTAAGTTTGAAGTTCCAATCGGTTCTGGTGTTTCTACAATTTCACAAATATTGGAAGATAACGGCGTGGTTAAGAATGCACGTATCTTTAAATATTATGTGAAGTTTAATAATGAAACAGGTTTTATGGCTGGGGAATATGAAATGGCGCCTTCAATGACAATTCAGCAGATTGTCGAGAGCTTGAAAACAGGAAAGGTCATGCAGGAGGTTGTCTTTAAGATGACGATTCCAGAAGGGAAGAAGATTGAGGAAATTGCCGCAATTATCGCTGAAAAAACGAATCGAGAACAGGAGGATGTGATTAGGCAATTAAATGATCCGCTTTTTGTCGAGGAGTGCATTGTGAAGTATCCTGATGTTTTATCAGAAGAAATTCTCAAACCGACAATTAAATATCCACTTGAGGGTTATTTGTTTCCTGCCACTTATCCATTTTATACTGAGAACCCTACGATAGAGGAAATTGTTACCGTCATGCTTGATAAAACGAAATCTGTTATCAATGATTACAGAGGACAAATAGAAGAAAAACAAATGACTGTTCATGAATTATTGACATTTGCGTCTTTAGTTGAGGAAGAAGCAACAAAAAAGGTTGACAGGAATAAGATTGCCAGTGTGTTCTATAATCGCATGGACGCAGGAATGCCGCTTCAGACGGATCCAACTGTTTTATATGCCCTTGGAGTACATAAGGAACGTGTGTATTATAAAGATTTGGAAGTCGATTCACCGTTCAATACCTATAAGCATACCGGTTTGACCCCCGGTCCGATTGCCAACGCAGGAACATCGTCCATTGAGGCGGCGCTAACTCCTGCAGAAACAGATTATTTATATTTCTTAGCAACGCCTGAAGGGGACGTCCTCTTTTCAAAAACAAATGACGAGCATAATGTGAAAAGAGAAGAACATATCAGTGATGTGGAGCAGTAAGTATCATGCTGTATTGGGAATAACACTATAAAGATGCGAAGAATGTGGGAAAGTAGCATTCTTCGAAGAAGTATGGTAAAATAATAAAGTATTTTTAACGGACGTTGTTAAAGTAGCGTAGACACAGGTTTTGGGGCACTCGTGTGCCATGCTGTGAAACGCTATTTTTTTCATGCTTAACAGATTGAGGGGACACAAATTGCAAAATAATAAAATTCATGCTTATATTGAAAGTCTGATTCCGGAACGACCGGAATTTTTTATGAGGATGGAGAAATATGCGGCAGAACATCATGTTCCGATTATGGAATCAGCAGGAATGGAAGCTGTGCTGCAGCTATTGAGAGTATTAGAGCCGGAACGCATTTTAGAAATTGGTACTGCCATCGGTTATTCTGCTTTGCGTATGGCTTATGCTGTTCCGAAAACAAACATTATAACGATTGAAAGAGATATGGAACGGGCCGAAATTGCAGAGCAAAACTTTGCTCAGCATAGTCGGGGGCAAATTCTTCTCATCAAGGGGGATGCCCTTGAAACAGAAGCAGAGGCTTCTCAGTATGGTCCTTATGATGCCATCTTTATTGATGCCGCTAAAGGTCAGTATCAGCGGTTTTTCGAACTTTATTCACGCACTTTGACAGACCGCGGTATTATCATTACAGACAATGTATTGTTTAAAGGCTTAGTCGCAGAGGAAACAATTGAACATAAACGGACAAATGGGCTCGTTAGGAAAATTAAACATTACAATGAATGGCTGATGAGCCATCCAGATTACATTACGGTCATTTTACCTGTAGGTGATGGAGTCGCTATAAGCAAGAAGAAGGGGTGTAAAGGGTGAAAAAACCAGAATTAATCGTAACACCAACAACGGTTGCAGATATCTTTCCGTTAATAAAAGCAGGTGCAGATGCATTTGTCATTGGCGAACAGCGATATGGTTTGCGCTTAGCGGGAGAGTTCTCGCGTGAGGATGTTGTAAAAACAATAGAGATCGCACATGAAAATGGGAAAAAAGTGTATGTCGCAATGAACGCACTATTCCATAATGACAAAATACCGGAGCTATCCGGTTATTTGGAGTTTTTAAACGAGGCTTGCGCAGATGCCGTGATTTTTGGCGACCCGGCTGTTTTAATGGCTGCCAGAGAAGCGGCGCCGAGCCTGCCGCTGCATTGGGATACTGAAAAGCTGGCGACCAATTGGTATACATGTAACTATTGGGGTCGTAAAGGGGCAAAGCGTGCAGTAGCTGCCCGTGAAATCAATATGGATGCGATTATTGAAACGAAGGAGCATGCAGAAGTTGAAATTGAAGTACAAGTTCACGGCATGATCAACATGTTTCAATCAAAACGTTCTTTATTAGGGAATTACTTTGAATATCAAGGGAAAGCGCTGGAAGTTCAAAACCGCAAATTTGAAAAGGATATGTTTCTACATGATAAAGAACGGGGAAACAAATATCCAATTTTTGAAGATGAGAATGGGACACATATTATGAGCCCTGCTGACCTTTGCATTATTGATGAAATACAAGACCTGATTGAGGCTGGCGTCGATGCTTTTAAAATTGATGGGGTTTTGCAGACTGCGGAATATATCTTAGAGGTGACAAAGCTTTACCGTCAGGCGATAGATACTTGTGCCGCAGATCCGGACGCATATGAAGATGTGAAAGGGGAATTGCTGGAGAAAATTGAAGAAATTCAACCCCCGCATCGTCCATTAGACACGGGATTTTTCTTTAAAGAAACCGTTTATTAAATATAGGCTAAGTTTAAGGTCAATGTTAATTTTGAGGACCTTGTTGATTGGAGTGGAAGGCACGAAGACTCCTGCTCAGAACAGCGAGATAGACGAGACCCGAGACCCCGCAGGCACGAAGTGGCGAGAGGAGGATCGGCGGTCGCCCTAAGGTGCGCGAAGTGTCTGGAATGCAAGTCAACAACCCAGATTAGCCGAGCTTAAACAGAAAACACGAACGTACACATAAGGGATGAAATTTTTATTAGAAGGAAAGGGGATTAAGATGACCATTGTTAGAGAACCGATCTCTCAAATTGTGAACGGGAAGCGCGTTATTGTTAAGAAACCTGAATTACTAGCACCAGCCGGTAATCTTGAAAAATTAAAAATTGCCGTTCACTACGGTGCAGATGCCGTATTTATCGGAGGTCAGGAATATGGACTCCGGTCAAATGCGGATAATTTCACGTTTGAGGAAATGAAGGAAGGCGTGGAGTTTGCCAAGAAATACGGAGCAAAAGTCTATGTGACAACCAATATTATCGCTCATAATGAAAATATTTCTGGTTTAGAGGAATATATGCTTGGGCTTAAAGAGGCCGGTATACACGGAATTATTGTGGCTGATCCGTTAATCATTGAAACATGTAAAAGATTGGCACCGGAAATTGAGGTTCATTTAAGTACGCAGCAATCTTTATCCAATTGGAAGGCCGTCCAATTTTGGAAGGAAGAGGGGCTTGAGCGTGTCGTCCTTGCCCGTGAAACGAGCGCGGAAGAAATCCGTGAAATGAAAGAGAAAGTGGATATCGAAATTGAATCATTCGTTCACGGTGCAATGTGTATCGCTTATTCAGGCCGCTGTACATTGAGTAATCATATGACGGCACGGGATTCTAACCGCGGCGGCTGCTGCCAGTCCTGTCGTTGGGATTATGACCTTTATCAGCTTGGTGACAACAAGGAAATACCTTTATTTAGCGAAGAGGACTCGCCTTTTGCCATGAGTCCGAAGGATTTAACCTTAGTTCAATCGATTCCGAAGATCATTGAATTAGGAATCGACAGTATGAAAATCGAAGGTCGAATGAAATCCATTCACTATATTGCTACCGTTGTGAGTGTTTATCGAAAAGTAATCGATACGTATAGTGCCGATCCGGATAATTTTGTCATTCAACAGGAATGGCTCGATGAACTAGAAAAATGTGCAAATCGTGAGACAGCTACAGCATTTTTTGAAGGAGTACCTGGGTATAAAGAGCAAATGTTTGGTAATCATAGCAAAAAGACAAGCTTCGATTTTGCTGGACTTGTTCTTGACTATGATTCAGAGACCAGCATCGTAACATTGCAGCAGCGGAACCATTTTAAACCGGGACAGGAAGTTGAATTCTTTGGACCTGAGATTGAAAATTTTACGATGACGATTGATAAAATTTGGGACGAAGACGATACCGAGCTGGACGCTGCCCGTCATCCGCTGCAAATTGTAAAATTTAAGGTGACGCAGCCGGTCTTTCCGAATAATATGATGAGAAAAGAGCTTTAACTTCATTCAGGAGCCCCCAGCTTCTAAAGTAAAGCGACGCATCTGATTATTACAAAACGGCAAAATTACATGATAATCAATTGCATAATCTCACGTTTTGTGCAACAATAGCATAAATAAAAAAATTCCATTTGTGATGCAAAACAAAAGTGCGCGTTCTAGAAAGAACGCGCATGTATATATTTTAATCAATAGAAGAAGCTGCACTTATTTTTTTTTACACTATCTATTGGGTTTTGTGAATATTAGAAGGAGTGAAGGGTTTTGGCAATAGAAAAAGAATTTCCGATGACGCAAGCTGGAAAAGAGAAGCTTGAGCAAGAATTAGAACAATTGAAAACGGTTAAACGTAAAGAAGTAGTAGAGCGGATTAAGATTGCCCGCAGTTTTGGAGACTTATCCGAGAACTCTGAATATGATTCCGCAAAAGAAGAACAAGCCTTTGTGGAAGGACGTATTACAACACTTGAAAATATGATTCGCAATGCAAAAATTATTTCAGAAGCTGAATTAAGCAGGGATAACGTTTCACTTGGCAGTTCTGTAACGTTTATTGAATTGCCGGATGGAGATGAAGAATCTTATACCATCGTTGGCAGCGCGGAAGCAGATCCATTTGAGGGGAAAATCTCCAATGACTCTCCAATTGCAAAAAGCCTAATTGGCCGTAAAGTTGGGGACGAGGTTTCTGTTTCAACACCAGGCGGAGAAATGAATGTCCGTATTGTTTCTATTAAATAATTTTGACTAATCTGTTTATAATAGCGACACCTCGTCAACACTTTTGACGAGGTGTTTATCATTTATGTGGAAAAAAAGAGCTGTCATCATGATTTGTCTTTGTTTTGTTTGTTTTGCCTTGTTATTAGGCAGATTAATGCAGCTACAGCTGTTTGAAACAGAGCATTTCACAAAACGTGAGATCAATTTATTAAAGGAAAGTGTCGCGCAGCGCTCACAGGAAATTGTCATTGACAGCGGAAGGGGCGGATTCCTTGATAAAAATGGGGAGCCATTAACCCATCGATATATCCCGGTTTTAATTCTCTTTCCCTTTTTAAAGCAAACGGATTGGGATGCAGACAAAGTGGCAAATATTATCGGGGTCTCCAAAAATTCATTAATGGCAGAAATTAAAAGGTATGATGAACCATTTATTTTTGGAACACATCAGCCTCTTCAATTAACAAAAGTACAATTGCAAAAAATAAACCAATTGCAAATTCCCGGTGTCTTTGCGGTAGAGAAAAAAATTGAATTACAAAATGATCTGGCTGAACACGTAATCGGCATTACAGGGCAAAATAAACAACTGTTGTCATCGCGATATCCTGATAAAAGTATTCCTGCAAAAACACCGATCGGTTTGACCGGAATGGAGAGAAGCTTTGATGAATTTCTGCTTCCGGAAGGAGAAGCAAAACTGGTTTATCATGTCGATGCAAGCGGAGGCCCATTGTTTGGAATTAATGTTAAATATGTCGAGCCTGCTAATCCGTTTTATCCGATTAACATAAAAACTACGATTGATTCGAAGTTGCAAAAAAAGGCAGAAGAATTGGTTGAACAGCATGGAATTGATAAGGGCGGATTGATTCTTCTTGACATTGAAAGCAATTCGGTACTTGCTCTCGTTTCCCGTCCGGAAATTAATCGTAAGGATCCGTTTAATGAGCATACGGGCGGCATTACCAATGTGATGCTGAAACAGCAGATAACAGGTTCTATTTTTAAAACGGTCGTTGCCGCAGCAGCGATTGATTACCAGCTGGATGACCCAAGAAGTCTATTCGATTGCAGCAGGAAAATCAATGGGGAGCCAGACACTCAGTATCAGCATGGCATGTTGAATTTTGCAGATAGCTTTGCTAGAAGTTGTAACAATACATTTGCTACATTGGCAAAAGAATTACAAAAGATGGATCCTGATATCCTTGAAAACTACGCAAAGAAACTTGCTTTTACAGGCCCGGTTGGCTGGCAGGGAGATATCTACCATTTTGAGGATTTTAAGCAAATACCGGATGAAGAAAGCGGGCGTGTTTTCTTAAATGAGGATGCAAAAACAGATCGGAATTTTGCCGCCTTAACAGGTATCGGCCAGCATGAGGTCAGGGCAACGCCGCTCGCTGTAGCAAATATGATGGCTGTCATTGCAAGAGGTGGAAAAAAAGAGATGGTCAGATTCTCCTCAGAAATCGAGTATAAAAATGGGACAACACTGATTGACTTTAAAAAGCAGGGACTTCAAGGAGAGTCAATTTCTCCTTATACAGCATCAAAGTTGCAGAAGCTTCTTCGTGAAGTGGTGACAAATCATGAAGGAACAGGACGATGGTTTCAAGATCTGCCGTATGAAGTGGCGGGAAAGTCGGGAACAGGTGAAACGGGGAAATTTACAACTGATGGCCAACAGCTCCATAATAAATGGTTTGCCGGATATTTCCCCTTCCATAAACCGAAGTATGTCCTTGTTGCAGTAAATCTTGATGTGCGTTCCAATGAAGGTGGAGTTAACCCGTTGTTTGCTGATGTGGTAAAATATATATATGATTACGAGCATATTCAGGAGGATTAATCCCTTCGAACCTTTTCTGTTGGGGAACCATGTGCTATAGTGTATTACGGTTTTATAAGGAGCTGTTTAAATGTACAATACGTACTGACATCTATTTTGGGAGAGGAGAATGACGATGAAAGACGAGCAACAGCCTTTTCAAAATTCTCGTTTAAAACAAAGAGAGAAAAGACGTAAAACGAATATCATTTTGAATAGTTTAATTGTCATTGTATTATTGCTCATTGTGATTGTTTCTGTACAGATTTTTTTTACAGATGATCAAAAGACAAGTACCACCGAAGAACAGGTGGGGAATGTTACAACTGAGAAAGATTCGGCAGAACGGTCAAGTGATGCAGAGAAACCAGCTGATAAAAAGGATCAACAGGAAGACAAAAATGGTTCCGTTACAGATGATGAAGAATTAGAAGAAGGCAAAAAAGAGAAAGAAAAAGATAAAGAAAAAGATAAAGATAAAAAGAATCCAGAGGATCTAGAAGATAGTGCAATCGTGACAGATGGAGGAAATGATCCGGATGTAAAAAAATCAATTGTAAATCCAGAATGGGAGCCTGTTGGTACCGTTCAGAGCGGCGAACATCACAATACATATGGCGGTGTTGACTGGGATGAAATGGTACAGGCAATTAGTTACGCAACCGGAATCGATGAAAGCAATATGACGATCCATTTTCTCGGTAATAATGGAGAGAGTAAATCCGTGGGAACGGTTCAGGCAAAGGATACGAAACAGAAATATCGTGTATACATTGAATGGGTGGACGAAAAGGGCTGGAGGCCAACATTGGTCGAAGAATTAACAAAGTAAAGTGGAGATGGATCTCCACTTTACTTTTTCGCTTTAAAATGGACTACGGCGGAATAAAACCGTTTTCCATTTTCATCGACATGCATTTGATGCGAAACGGCATGAACGGTAAGGAGCAGGGCCTTGTTATTGTCAATTTGCTCATTTACTTTCTTTTCCAGTGTCTTAAGATCGGTTGCTTCAAAAAATTCAATTTTATCCTCGATTAAATCAAATTTGAAATCCATTTTTGTCTATTCCTCCCTTCCTTCTCACTCGTATCATCATTTTATCGTATTTTTTCCAGTAATGACAGTCATGAAGCGGCCAATGGCAAATTCTTATTTAACTTATGGCTGTGTTAAAGGTCAATGTTGATTTTTATGTACCTTGTAGATTGGAGTGGAAAGCACGAGGACTCCCGCGGGAGAAGCGAGACAGACGAGACCCCGCAGACACGAAGTGTCGAGGAGGCTTGTCGGTCGCCCGCAGAACCGCACGTGCCTGGAACGGAAATCAACAATCGAGTTTAACAGAGCCTACCTTAAAAAAGAACTTATTCACTTCTTAATCATACTATACATATATGAATAATTAATTTGAGCGATGTCTTAGATGGGAGTGAATAAGTTGGGAAATGAGTTTATCGAAATATTTGAGCATTGGGCTGAAAATTATGATTAGTCTGTACAAGGTCATGACCCGGAATATAAAGAGGTATTTATTAATTATGAGCATATCTTGCAAAAAGTAGCAGATAAGGCTAATGGTCATGTATTGGAATTTGGTGCAGGTACGGGAAACTTAACCATAAAAATTGCTGAATAATGGATTAAATGTCACAGGAATAGAACCGTCACAAGCAATGAGGAAACTGGCAATAGAAAAAGTTGGCGGCAAGGCACAGATTATTGATGGCGATTTCTTCCGCTACCCAAGTCAAAACGACCTTCGTACTATTGCTAGCACATACGCATTTCACCATTTAACTGATGAAGAAAAAGCAAGAGTTATTGTCTCCTATAGAAAGATGCTTCCAAGTGGTGGTAAAATAGTGTTTGCAGATACGATGTATGAATCTGTTGAATCCTATCAAAAGGCTATTTCAGATGCATTACACAAAGGGTATGATCATTTAGCAAAGGACTTGCAGCGTGAATACTATACAACAATACCTGTTTTATCATCCTTTTTGAAAAATAATGGTTTTGATGCTACCTTTGAACAATGCAATGATTTTGTCTGGATTATGGAAGCAATAAAAAGATAAAAGTGAGGTAAGATAGAGCAATGAAAATCGCAATTATTGGAGCAATGGAAGAAGAAGTAGTTTTATTAAGAGACAAAATAGAAAACCAAACAGTTGATGTGATAGCGGGCTGTGAATATACTTCCGGTCTAATGAATGGAGTGGAGGTAGTACTGCTTCGCTCAGGAATAGGAAAAGTGAATGCAGCGATGTCGACAACGATTTTATTAGATAAATATACTCCTGATTTTGTCATCAATACAGGTTCAGCAGGGGGATCTGATGAAAGCTTAAATGTTGGAGATATCGTGATTTCTACGGAGGTCCGTCATCATGATGTTGATGTTACTGCATTCGATTATGAATATGGCCAAGTGCCGCAGCTGCCACCGGCATTTCTAGCGGATGAGGAATTAATTCAGGTAGCGGAAAAAGGAGCAATGGAACTGCAAGATGTTCAAGTTGTGCAGGGATTAATTGCTTCAGGGGACACATTTGTGAATGAACTGCATGTTGTGGAAAATATCCGTGATAAGTTTAAAGTAGTCAAAGCAGTTGAAATGGAAGCGGCAGCGATTGCACAAGTATGCTATCAATTTTCTGTACCATTTGTGATCATTCGTTCTCTTTCTGATATTGCAGGAAAGGAATCGCATATTTCATTTGATCAGTACCTTGAAAAAGCAGCTCTTCATTCCGCAAATCTTGTAATGGAAATGGTGGCATTGTTGAAAAATCGTTAACTTCATTTAGCAGAAGTCCTCCACATCTAAAGTGTAGGGGTGAATGTAAAATGTTCTCTGAACCAGTGGAGGTTTAAATCCCTGCTGAATGAAGTTAAGCCTCCGGCGAGCCTAGCGATTTTTTAAAGGAAATTTTTCAAGCGAGCTCGAAAAAAATCCGGGCGCAAATTCGGCGGGCGAATTTAATTCAGTATTTAGGTTTGCAAAGGGGAGGAGCTTTTTGCGGATTTTTCAAAATGTCCATGAGTTAATAGTATCATTTTAACATTTTGAATCCCTGTAGAT
>CALGSR010000026.1 GCA_937902115.1 uncultured Bacillus sp.
CCCTACACCACGCTCTTCCGATCTGTTGAATTGGAGGTGGCATAATGGCGTTAACACCATTAGATATTCATAATAAGGAATTTAGTAAGGGATTCCGTGGTTATGATGAGGATGAAGTGAATGAATTTCTTGATCAAGTGATTAAGGATTATGAGCAGGTGCTTCGCGAGAAACGGGAGTTGGAAGAGCGTTTAAACGATATGACGGAACGGATGAGTCATTTTAATGCAATTGAGGAGACTTTGAACAAATCAATCGTTGTGGCGCAGGAGGCAGGCGAAGAAGTAAAACGGAATGCGCAAAAAGAAGCGAAGCTGATTATGAAAGAAGCGGAGAAAAATGCAGACCGTATTGTTAATGAGTCTCTTTCAAAGGCGCGGAAAATTGCCATGGAAATAGAAGAATTGAAAAAACAATCAAAAGTGTTTCGCACGCGCTTCAAAATGCTGATTGAAGCACAGCTCGATTTACTGGATAATGACGATTGGGATCATTTACTGCAATATGAATTGGATGCAACTGAACTAAAAGCGACGAGTGAAGAGGATTCCTACGCTTGACGAATAGACATAAATAAGCATATAATCTTTAATAAAAGTTTTGACTATGATAAATGACGATGACAGGGACAGTACAGCTTATCAATCTTATAAGCAGCGAATCAGGGATGGTGGAAGCCTGGTATAAGGATAGGACTGGAAAATCACCCTTGAGTTCCTTGCCGAAACGATTTATCGAAATAGGTAAAGGCGTGGCATTCGCGTTAAGAATGTTATTGAGCGGATAGAGTTTCTTTCTATCTACAAGGGTGGTACCGCGGGAATAAACCTTCTCGTCCCTTTTTGGGATGAGAGGGTTTTTATTTTTGTCCAATAAATTTAAAGTGAAAAATTCACTAATATAAATGGAGGTAATGATATGGATTACAAAGATACTTTATTAATGCCAAAAACTGAATTTCCAATGCGTGGCAACTTACCAAAAAGGGAACCGGATATTCAACAACAATGGAAAGAGATGGATATTTACAAGTTAGTTCAAGAGAGAACAAAAGAGCGCCCGATGTTTGTTCTGCATGATGGACCTCCGTATGCAAATGGAGATATCCATATGGGTCATGCATTGAATAAAATTTTAAAGGATTTTATTGTCCGTTTTAAATCCATGACAGGTTTCAATGCCCCATATGTTCCTGGTTGGGATACACATGGTCTTCCAATTGAACAGGCGCTAACTAACAAAGGCGTGAAGCGGAAGGAAATGTCAATTGCTGAATTTAGAAAGCTGTGCGAAAAATACGCTTACGAACAAGTTGACAGCCAACGGGAACAATTTAAACGTCTAGGTGTACGTGGTGACTGGGAAAATCCTTATATTACGTTAAAACCTGCCTATGAAGCACAGCAAATTAAGGTTTTCGGTGAAATGGCGAAAAAAGGCTATATCTACAAAGGAAAAAAACCGGTTTATTGGTCGCCATCAAGCGAATCAGCTTTAGCGGAGGCTGAAATCGAATATAAAGATGTGAAATCACCTTCCATTTATGTTGCTTTTAAAGTAAAAGACGGCAAAGAAGTACTGGACACAGATGTGCAAATCATTATCTGGACGACAACTCCATGGACGATTCCGGCTAACCTTGGTATTTCGGTCAACCCAGAGTTAATTTATGCCGTAGTTGAAGTAAATGGACAGAAATATTTAGTGGCGCAGGAACTATTGAAGGCTGTCAGCGAAGAAATCGGTTGGGAAAATCCAGCGGTTATTAAAACGGTAAAAGGCAGTGAATTGGAATATATTGTTGCTGCACATCCAATTTATGGCCGTGATTCCCTTGTTATGCTTGGCGACCATGTCACACTTGATGCCGGTACAGGATGTGTTCATACGGCACCTGGACATGGGGAAGATGACTTTTTGATCGGACAGAAATATGGACTTGATGTCTTATGTCCTGTGGATGATAGAGGGGTTATGACAGAAGAAGCTGAAGGATTTGCCGGATTATTTTATGATAAAGCAAACAAAGCGATCACGGAAAAGCTTGAAGAGACGGGTGCTCTATTAAAGCTATCCTTTATGACTCACTCGTATCCGCATGATTGGAGAACAAAAAAACCAGTTATTTTCCGTGCGACTGCGCAGTGGTTTGCTTCAATCAAGGATTTCCGTGAGGATTTGCTTCAGGCGATTAAAGAAACAAAATGGGTACCTGCCTGGGGAGAAACAAGATTATTTAATATGGTTCGTGATCGCGGTGACTGGTGTATTTCCCGCCAGCGCGCTTGGGGTGTTCCAATTCCTGTCTTTTATGCAGAAAATGGGGAGCCGATTATTACAGATGAGACGATCGATCATATTTCTAATTTATTCCGCGCGCATGGCTCAAATATCTGGTTTGAGCGTGAAGCAAGTGAACTGATCCCTGAAGGATTTACACATCCTGGAAGCCCAAATGGTTTATTTACGAAAGAAACAGATATCATGGACGTTTGGTTCGATTCAGGTTCTTCACATCAAGCGGTGTTAGAAGAGCGTGATGACCTGCAGCGACCTGCTGATTTATACTTAGAAGGCTCTGACCAATATCGCGGCTGGTTTAATTCATCTTTATCAACTGGGGTAGCTGTCACTGGAAAGGCTCCTTATAAAGGGGTATTAAGCCATGGCTTTGCTTTAGATGGCGAAGGAAGAAAAATGAGTAAATCAGTAGGAAATGTTGTTGTTCCGGCAAAGGTAATGAATCAATTAGGAGCGGATATCCTTCGTTTATGGGTTGCCTCTGTTGATTACCAGGCAGATGTTCGTGTATCTGACGCGATCTTAAAGCAGGTAGCGGAAGTGTACCGCAAAATCCGTAATACATTCCGTTTCTTATTAGGAAACTTAGCAGATTTCAATCCTGAAACAGATGCAATTTCCTACGAAAAATTACGCGAAGTAGATCAGTTTATGCTTGTGAAATTAAATGATTTGATCGTACAGGTGCGCAGTCACTATGAGAACTATGAATTTGCCGGCATTTATCATGCGGTAAATAATTTCTGTACGCTTGATTTGAGTTCTTTCTATCTAGATTTTGCGAAAGATATTCTCTATATTGAAGCGAGTGCTCAGTATGACCGCCGTGCGATTCAAACTGTTTTATATGAATGTCTTCTGTCGTTGACAAAATTAACCGCACCGATTCTGGCTCATACGGCAGATGAAGTTTGGAAGTTTATCCCGTCAGTTGCGGAACAAAGTGTCCAATTAACAGATATGCCTGAAGCAAAGGAATTTGCTAATGCAGAGGAATTGAAGGGCAAATGGCATTCATTTTTAGAAATTCGTGATGAAGTGCTCAAAGCACTTGAAGAAGCACGGAATGAAAAAGTGATCGGAAAATCATTAACAGCAAAAATTACACTGTATGTAAATGATAAAACGAAGCAATTACTTGATTCCATTGAGGAAAATGTGAAGCAGCTCTTCATTGTATCCGATTTTGAAGTTGCCGGTTCTTATGAGCAGGCGCCTGAAAATGCATTGAAACTTGAAAATACAGCCATTGTTGTCACGAAAGCAGAAGGCGAAACATGTGAAAGATGCTGGATTGTAACACCAAATGTCGGTGAGAACGAAAAACATTCAACACTATGCCCGCGTTGTGCTGATGTTGTGGAAGAGCATTACAGTCATTTAGTGTAAGTTAAATACTATAATTTTGTCGGAGCTGTCCTATACTTTTAGGACAGCTCCGCATGTTTTCGGTAAAAATATTCTCTATAAAAACTTACCTCTACCGTTAATTGTTGTTCTCCTTGTTAAATCTTTTATCGTGTTTGAAAAAGATCCAAGGGTATTCTATAGGCAACAACATGAAACGGAGGTAACTGATTTTGGATATTAATATAAATAAAATCTATTCTGAACTCCGTAAAACGAAACAAGAATTACTGCAGCGACTGAACGATGATGATAGTTCTCCACTTGTAAAGCCATTCATACTTTGTGAGCTGAAGGACATTGAAAAAGCACTGGAAAAGCTCGAGGCAGGCACTTTTGGAACTTGTGAAATTTCTGGGGAACTGCTGCCTCAAGATTTGTTGGCTATGGTCCCTACCCTTAAGTCTCTTGATGACTGTAAAACAATCGAATATTTTTTTCGTAAAGCTTAAAATTACTTGTACTGTCACTTTTTCATTTGATATGCTAAAATGCAAAGGAGAATCTTTACTAAAATGGAGAAAAGCTATATTTAAGGAAATAACTGTCTTCATCTCGAACGAGATCCGAGTGAATGCAGAGTCGTTTGATGCTTTTCAAATTGGAGGTTGCCTTTGTGTTTTTATATATAGTCTTAGCCTTAGTCGTGATTACCCTTGATCAATGGACAAAATGGCTGATTATTGAAAATATGGAGTTAGGTGAAAGTATACCTGTTATCGATTCTTTTCTCTACATAACCTCTCACCGTAATACAGGTGCAGCATGGGGAATATTGGAAGGTAAAATGTGGTTTTTTTATATCATCACGATAATTGTGGTATTCGCTCTATTATATTATTTGAAAAAGTCAGTAAATGAGGGAGTGTTATTTAGGTTTTCCTTAGCTTTAATGCTTGGCGGGGCAATAGGAAACTTTATTGATCGAGTTTTCCGTCAGGAAGTAGTCGATTTTATTCATACCTATCCATTTGGATATAACTTTCCTATTTTTAATATCGCTGATTCCTCACTTGTTATCGGGGTTGCTCTATTAATGATTTATATGGTGAAAGAAGAGAGAAAGACAAAGGAGAAAGCAAATGCAGAAAGTGGAACACACCGTTCTTGAAGAGGAAAAATTAGAACGAATTGACAAGGTAATTTCCAGCCTGAATGCGGAATGGTCCCGAACGCAAGTACAACAGTGGATCAAGGATGGACAGGTGCTGGTAAATGGACAGGCCGTTAAGACAAATTATAAGTGCAATTTGAATGATGCGATTGAAATCTCAATCCCTGAGCCGGAAGTACTTGATGTGATTGCGGAAGAAATGAATTTGGATATTTATTATGAAGATGAAGATGTTATTGTTGTCAATAAACCAAAAGGGATGGTCGTTCATCCTGCTGCAGGTCATACAACAGGGACCCTTGTAAATGGCCTGATGGCGCATTGCAAAGACTTGTCAGGGATTAATGGTGTATTAAGACCGGGAATTGTTCACCGGATTGATAAAGATACTTCCGGTTTATTAATGGCAGCTAAAAATGATATGGCCCATGAAAGCTTGGTCAATCAATTGGTAGAAAAAACAGTAACGAGAAAATACTTAGCAGTTGTACATGGGAATATCGCCCATGATTATGGAACGATTGAAGCCCCAATTGGAAGGGATCCGAAAGATCGGCAAAGTATGACAGTTGTGGACAATGGGAAACATGCTGTGACTCATTTTCATGTTTTGGAGCGCTTTAAAGAATTTACCTTCGTTGAGTGCCGCCTTGAAACTGGACGTACACATCAAATTCGTGTTCATATGAAATATATTGGTTTTCCTCTTGCAGGGGACCCAAAATACGGTCCGCGAAAAACATTAGATTTAAATGGGCAGGCTCTTCATGCGGCTGTTCTTGGTTTTACACACCCTCGCTCAGGCGAATATATAGAATTTGAAGCACCGCTGCCGGAATACTATGAACAGCTGCTTGTGAAATTACGAAATAATCATTGACAAACGATGCAACGTAACATACTATTATTTTAGTTGAATAAGACCTTTAAATCAGTCCCGTGAGGCTGAGAAGGAGACGGATATCAGTTAGGCATTTCTATGCCTTTATACCTGGTCTTTTTTCGTTACCCCTCTTGCCTTCGGTAAGAGGGGTTTTTTTGCGGGATGCGAAAGCGGTGCTTTTCTAAGAAGCATTCATTGAAATGCCCTGCCAGGACATAATGTAAAATGAAAGGGTGAGTGCGAATGACTCAGAAAGCGATTGTACTAGACGATCAGGCTATTCGCAGAGCATTAACAAGAATAGCACATGAGATTATTGAGAAAAATAAAGGCATTGAGAATCTTGTGCTTGTGGGAATCCGCACAAGAGGTATTTATCTCGCAACCCGGATGGCGGAAAAAATCAACCAGATTGAAGGAAAACAGATTCCGGTAGGGGATTTAGATATCACACTGTATCGTGATGATTTAACGAAGAAAACAGTGGATTTGGAACCATTAGTCAAAGGAACAAATATTGAAAATGATATTCATGATAAAACGGTTATTCTTGTAGACGATGTGCTTTATACTGGCCGTACGGTTAGAGCAGCACTGGATGCCCTGATTGACATCGGACGTCCCAGCTCGATTCAACTTGCCGTATTAGTTGATCGAGGTCATCGAGAATTACCAATTAGAGCTGATTATGTAGGGAAAAACATTCCAACATCAAGCTCTGAAAAAATTGTTGTGGAGTTAAAAGAAATTGACCAAATAGATCAAGTCAGTATTCACGAAACGTAAATACCCCTTTTAAGAGACGGCACAGAGAGGCTGGTAAAGGGAATGCTCAAGGGAACCCTCCTTTGATCTGCCCCTTGCCCTCTTTGTGGAAAACAAGAGGATTTTTTTATTTCACCAACAGGATATGGAGGGAATACAGCCATGAATAAACCAGCATTAGACATCAATGAAGTCCCATCTCCCCTGAAATGGCTTACCTTAAGCTTACAGCATTTATTCGCAATGTTTGGCGCAACCGTATTAGTTCCGGTACTGGTTGATTTAAGTCCTGCAATCGCCTTGATTTCAAGCGGATTAGGAACTTTCGCTTTTCTTATGATTACAAAATGGCAGGTACCGGCCTATCTCGGTTCATCCTTCGCATTTATCATTCCGATTATAAGCGCAAAAGCATTTGGCGGTGCCGGGGGAGCAATGATCGGTGCCTTTATCGTAGGGCTGGTGTATGGCATCGTTGCTCTTTTCATTAAAATGGCGGGTTACCGCTGGATTATGAAATTACTGCCCCCTATAGTCGTTGGACCGGTAATCATAGTTATCGGGTTGTCGCTTTCAGGCACAGCAGTTGGGATGGCGATGAATAATCCAGCGGGAGAATATGATATGCTCTACTTCTCAGCCGGTCTGGTTACACTGGCTGCAACGATTGTGTTTAATATATTTTTTAAAGGTTTTATCGGGATGATTTCAATCCTTGCTGGTATCATCGTTGGCTATCTTTATTCACTTGGTATTGGTATTGTTGATTTTTCTCCTGTACTAGCGGCAAAATGGTTTGAATGGCCTGAATTTCTAATTCCGTTTAGGGATTATGAAGTGAAAATAACACTGGATATTATCTTCCTTATGGTTCCAATTGCGGTTGTTACGATCTCGGAACATATTGGACACCAGCTCGTGTTAAGTAAAGTAGTTGGAAGAGACTATATAAAGAACCCGGGATTACATCGTTCGATTCTTGGGGATGGTACAGCAACGATGATTTCAGCGCTTATCGGGGGACCCCCAAAAACAACTTATGGAGAAAATATCGGAGTCTTAGCCATTACAAAAGTATACAGTGTATATGTTCTTGCAGGTGCTGCACTTCTCGCTGTCATCTTCGGTTTTGTAGGAAAAATCACTGCGCTGATTCATACGATCCCACAGCCTGTTATGGGCGGAGTTTCCATCCTTCTTTTCGGAATCATTGCTTCATCCGGCTTACGAATGCTTGTTGATAATAAGGTAGACTTTGGAAATAACAGAAATCTGGTTATCTCTTCCGTTATTTTAGTCATTGGAATTGGCGGCGCGCTTGTAAAATTTACCGATAAATTTCAACTTGAGGGAATGGCACTCGCTGCGATTATCGGAGTTGTTCTAAATCTTATCTTACCTGGACGAGAAAAAGTGAAAGAGAATATGTTTGAAACAGAATGAGAGAAATAATAAGGCTAAAATAATAAGTTCGCAAAATTAAGGAGGCTGAAAGTGTGAAGGATTTATTAACTACCACGTCATTGTCTATCGAGGAAATTAGGAGCATCTTGGAGGATGCGATCAGTTTTTCAAAAGGGGAACAGTGGAAACCTGCTCGGCAAACATTTGTAGCGAACTTGTTTTTTGAACCTAGTACAAGAACAAAAACAAGCTTTGAAATGGCAGAGAGGAAACTTGGGTTGGAGGTTATCCCGTTCGAAGCAAGTGCGTCAAGTGTTCTCAAAGGAGAGACACTATATGATACAGTGCGGACACTTGAATCGATCGGCGTTCATGCCGTCGTTATCCGCCATACCATTGATCAGTATTTCAACGAACTAGTGGGTCATATAGGAATTCCTGTTATTAATGCTGGTGATGGCTGCGGGCACCACCCAACGCAATCCTTACTGGATCTTATGACAATTCAACAGGAATTTGGCCGCTTTGAAGGGTTGAAGGTGGCGATTATCGGTGATATCCGCCACAGCAGAGTAGCGCGCTCAAATGCCGATGTCTTAACAAGATTAGGAGCAAAAGTTGTTTTCTCAGGACCGGCAGAGTGGTTCGATGAATCATTATTAGAAAACGGCAGTTATGAGGCTGTAGATACGGCAATTGAAACATCTGATGTCGTGATGCTGCTGCGAATTCAGCATGAACGTCATCATGATGGTGCGAATTCCAATGCTGCAGAGGATTATCACCTTTCTTACGGTTTAACAATAGAAAGGGAACAAAGAATGAAAAAAGACAGTATTATCATGCATCCTGCACCGGTGAATCGAAATGTAGAAATTGCAGATAGTTTGGTTGAATGCAGCCGCTCAAGAATATTTACACAAATGAGAAATGGTGTATTTGTTCGAATGGCTGTGTTAAAACGAGCGTTTGAAAGCCAAGAAAGGGGTATGGACGATGTCAATGATCATAAAAAATGGCCAATTGCTCATTAATAAGCAATTAATGAAAGCCGATATTCTTATAGAAGACGGAAAAATCAAGGGAATCGGTCAATTTGATACTAATTCTGCTGATGAAATCATCGAAGCAGAGGGATTGCTTGTTTCCCCAGGATTTATTGACTTACATGTGCATTTAAGGGAACCTGGCGGTGAAAAGAAAGAAACAATCGCAACAGGTACACTCTCAGCGGCAAAGGGTGGCTTTACAACGATTGCGGCGATGCCAAATACAAGACCTGTTCCGGATACAGTAGAACAAATACAATGGCTGAATGAGCATATTAAAGAAACAGCTGTCGTTAAAGTATTGCCCTATGGATCCATAACTGTAAGAGAAGCAGGAAGCGAACTGACAAATTTCTCCGCTATGAAAGAAGCTGGGGCATTTGCTTTCTCAGATGATGGTGTTGGCGTACAATCAGCAGCCGTTATGCTGGATGCGATGAAAGAAGCAGCTAAAATGGATGCGGTAATTGTCGCCCACTGCGAGGAAAATTCATTAATTAATAAGGGTTCCGTTCATGAAGGGAAGTTTTCAAAGGCACATGGTTTGAATGGAATCCCTTCTGTATGTGAATCCGTACAAATTGCCAGAGACGTATTGCTTGCCGAAGCGGCAGATTGCCGTTATCACGTATGCCATATCAGTACAAAAGAATCGGTTCGTGCCGTTCGGGATGCGAAAAAGGCTGGGATTAAAGTGACAGCTGAAGTCACACCACATCACTTAATTCTATGTGAAGACGATATTCCGGGATTGGATGCAAATTATAAAATGAATCCTCCATTACGCAGTGCAGAAGATCGTGCTGCATTAATAGAAGGGCTTTTGGATGGAACGATTGATTTTGTTGCAACGGATCATGCACCGCATACAAGTGAAGAAAAGGCTGAAGGAATGCAGCTTGCTCCTTTTGGTATCGTCGGTTTAGAAACAGCCTTCCCACTTCTTTACACCCATTTTGTAGAGAAAGGAATCTTCACTTTAGCTGAGTTAATTGATTATTTAACAGTGAAACCTGCCGAGACTTTCGGCTTAGATACAGGAATACTTGAGACAGGTGCAGCGGCGGATTTGGTATTGCTCGATTTAAATCATGAAGAGACGATTGACCCTGAAAAGTTTTTATCAAAAGGAAAAAATACCCCTTTTACAGGCTGGACATGTAAAGGGTGGCCGACAGCAACGATTGTCGATGGAAAGGTAGCATGGAGAAAGGGACGTGAGTTGGTATGAAGAGACAATTAATACTAGAGGATGGGACAGTTTTCATCGGAGAAGGCTTCGGCAGCGAGGACAGTGTTATTGGGGAAGTAGTATTTAATACAGGAATGACAGGATATCAGGAGGCTCTCTCTGACCCGGCGAATTGCGGTCAAATTGTTACCTTAACCTATCCATTAGTAGGAAATTATGGAATTAACCGGGATGACTTTGAATCAATCAATCCGGTTATCGGTGGTTTTATTGTAAAAGAGGCAACGGATTTTCCGTCCAATTGGCGCTCTGAAATGTCTCTGGATGAGTATTTTAAACTTAAAGGAATTTCAGGTCTTGCTGGAATTGATACACGAAAGTTAACAAGAATTATCCGTCAGCATGGAACATTAAAAGGAATCATTTGTAAAGCTGATGAAAATATCGATGCAGTACTTGAAAGACTGCGGGCAACGGAAATTCGTCGCGACCAAGTAAAGCAAGTATCAACAAAAACAGCCTATCCAAGTCCGGGAAGAGGAAAAAGAGTTGTATTAGTTGATTTTGGAATGAAACATGGGATTCTCAGAGAGTTGAATCGCCGTGATTGTGACGTGATTGTCGTTCCTTACAATACAAAAGCTGAAGATATTCTTCAATTGAGCCCGGATGGGGTTATGTTTTCTAATGGACCAGGGAATCCAAAGGATGTACCTGAAGCAATTGACATGATTCAAGGGATAACCGGAAAGGTGCCATTATTCGGTATTTGTTTGGGACACCTGCTGTTTGCACTTGCTTGCGGAGCAGATACTGAAAAAATGAAATTCGGTCATCACGGTTCAAATCATCCTGTAAAAGATGTAAGAACAGGAAAAGTGGCAATCACTTCACAAAATCATAGCTTTGTCGTTAGTGAGGATTCCATTGCGAATACGCGATTAGAAGTAACCCATCTTGCATTAAATGATGGAACGATCGAAGGGTTGAAGCATAAAGATTTCCCTGCATTTACTGTGCAGTTTCATCCGGAAGCTTCACCGGGGCCTGAAGATACAAATAACCTTTTTCAGCAATTTCTTGACATGATTGATGCAGTAGAACAGGAGGAGCAAGCATATGCCAAAGCGTAATGATATCAATAGTATTTTAGTAATAGGTTCAGGACCAATTGTGATTGGTCAGGCAGCAGAATTTGACTATGCAGGTACACAGGCATGTATGGCGTTGAAGGAAGAAGGGTACAAGGTCATTCTTGTGAATTCGAATCCTGCGACGATTATGACAGACACTGAGATTGCAGATGCGGTTTATATTGAACCATTAACACTGGAATTCGTTGAAAGAATTATTCGTAAAGAAAGACCAGATGCTCTACTTCCGACATTAGGCGGACAGACAGGACTAAATTTAGCGGTTGAATTAGCGAACTCCGGTATTTTGGACGAATGTAATGTAGAAATATTAGGAACAAAGCTGTCAGCTATTCAGCAAGCGGAAGACCGTGATTTATTCCGTAATTTAATGAACGAATTAAATGAACCTGTACCTGACAGTGAAATTATTCATACGCTGGATGAAGCGTACAGTTTTGTTGAACAAATCGGCTATCCGGTCATTGTTCGTCCTGCATTTACATTAGGCGGAACTGGCGGCGGAATTTGCCACAATGATGAAGATTTAGCTGAAATTGTAGCAAGTGGATTAAAATACAGTCCAGTTACTCAATGTCTATTAGAAAAAAGCATCGCCGGTTTCAAAGAAATTGAATATGAAGTGATGAGAGACTCTGCGGACAATGCGATTGTTGTTTGTAACATGGAAAACTTTGACCCAGTTGGCATTCACACAGGAGATTCCATTGTTCTTGCACCGAGCCAAACATTAAGTGACCGTGAGCACCAAATGCTGCGTAACTCATCATTGAAAATTATTCGTGCCTTAAAAATTGAAGGCGGATGTAATGTCCAGCTTGCCTTAGATCCGGAGAGTTTTGAGTACTATATCATTGAGGTAAACCCTCGTGTCAGCCGTTCATCTGCACTTGCATCAAAAGCTACTGGCTATCCGATTGCTAAGCTTGCTGCGAAAATTGCTGTTGGCTTAACACTTGATGAAATGATGAATCCTGTTACTGGAAAAACTTACGCATGCTTTGAACCAACGCTAGATTATGTTGTTTCTAAAATTCCACGCTGGCCATTTGATAAATTTGAATCAGCCAACCGCTTGCTTGGCACACAAATGAAGGCTACAGGGGAAGTCATGGCGATGGGCCGTAATTTTGAAGAATCTCTATTAAAAGCGATTCGTTCACTTGAAAGCAATGTTTATCATTTCGCGCTGCCAAATGGCGAGGAGTTTAGTGATGAAATCATTGAGAAAAGAATTCGCAATGCAGGCGATGAACGTCTTTTCTATATTGCTGAAGCTTTAAAACGCGGTGTAACGATTGAGACGATTAATGAGTGGAGCCAAATTGATTTATTTTTCCTTTATAAATTAGAAGGAATTGTTAAGTTTGAAAAAGAACTGGTCAATCATGCATTTGACTTCGAGTGGGGCAAGGATGCCAAGAAAAAAGGTTTCTCGGATCGTGCCATTGCCGATGTGTGGAAGACAACGGAAAAAGAAGTATATGAATGGAGAAAACAAGCTGGAATCACCCCGGTTTATAAAATGGTAGATACATGTGCCGCTGAATTTGAATCAGAAACACCTTATTTTTACGGCACATATGAAGATGAAAACGAATCGATTGTAACAGAACGTCAAAGTGTCATCGTATTAGGTTCCGGACCAATCCGCATTGGTCAAGGGGTAGAATTCGATTATGCTACGGTACACTCTGTTTGGGCCATTAAAGAGGCAGGCTATGAAGCAATCATTATTAATAACAATCCGGAAACAGTATCTACTGATTTCAGTATTTCAGATAAATTATACTTTGAGCCGCTTACGATTGAAGATGTTATGCATATTATCGACTTGGAAAAACCAATCGGTGTTGTTGTTCAGTTTGGCGGACAAACGGCGATTAACCTTGCTGATAAATTAGTAGCACAAGGCGTGAAGATATTAGGTACATCATTAGAGGACTTAGACCGCGCTGAGGACCGTGACAAGTTTGAGCAGGCTCTTGTTGAACTTGGCATTCCAATGCCTAAAGGGAAAACAGCTCTTTCTGTCGATGAGGCGTTAAAGATTGCTGAAGAAATCGGCTACCCTGTTCTTGTTCGCCCTTCTTATGTACTAGGCGGAAGAGCGATGGAAATCGTTTATCAGCAGGAAGAATTACTGCATTATATGGAAAATGCGGTGAAAATTAATCCAGATCATCCGGTATTAATTGACCGTTATCTGACAGGGAAGGAAATCGAAGTAGATGCGATTTGTGACGGTACAGATGTAGTCATCCCGGGAATTATGGAACATATTGAACGTGCAGGTGTTCACTCTGGTGACTCGATCGCAGTATATCCATCACAAAGTCTATCACCGGAAATAAAAGACGTGCTGATTGATTATACTGAAAGACTTGCTAAGGGATTGAATATTATTGGTTTATTAAATATTCAATATGTTGTATCAAAAGGTGAAGTTTTTGTCCTTGAGGTCAATCCACGCTCAAGCCGTACCGTACCATTCTTAAGCAAAATTACGAATGTACCAATGGCAAATCTTGCAACAAAGGTTATTCTTGGCCAATCACTTGCTGACCAAGGATACAAAACAGGTCTTATTCCTGAAAGAAAAGGTGTTTATGTTAAAGTTCCTGTATTCTCATTTGCGAAGCTCCGCCGTGTTGATACAACATTAGGACCTGAAATGAAGTCAACCGGTGAGGTTATGGGAAAAGATTATACTTTGGAAAAAGCATTGTATAAGGGACTTGTTGCATCCGGTATTAAAATTCAAAAATTTGGTACAGTCCTGTTAACCATTGCAGATAAGGATAAAGAGGAAGCTCTGCAACTGGCAAAACGTTTCTCCGCGATCGGCTATCGTCTAATGGCTACAAGAGGAACCGCAGCATTTTTACAGGAACAGGGAATCCGTGTAAGTGTCGTCAGCAAAATCGGTTCCGAAGGTCCGGATTTACTAGATGTTATTCGTAACGGCGAAGCCCAATTTGTTATCAACACATTAACAAAAGGAAAACAGCCGGAAAGGGATGGATTTAGAATCCGTCGTGAAACGGTAGAAAATGGTGTTCCTTGTTTAACATCACTGGATACAGCTGAAGCGATCTTACGCGTCATTGAATCAATGAACTTCTCTGCAGAAGCAATGGCAGGTCCTGTAGCAAATTCAAGTGAGGCTGTTCTCTTATGATGAAGAAAGAACTTTGTACGGTTATTTCACAAACAGAAATTGCAGACTCGATTTATGAGCTCACCTTAAAAGGTGAGCTTGTAAAGAATATGGAAGAACCAGGACAATTTGTTCATATCAAAGTATCGAATAGTACGGATCCATTGTTACGCCGTCCAATCTCGATTGCTCAAATCGATCATGCGAAAAATGAATTTACGATCATTTATCGAAAACAAGGACAAGGAACATCTATTTTGGCGCAAAAAACAGCTGGTGCACAGGTCGATGTGCTTGGACCTTTAGGACATGGTTTTCCGCTTGCTGAAACTTCCCAAGGGGAAACCGCCTTATTGGTAGGAGGCGGGATCGGTGTGCCACCGCTGTATGAGCTCTCACATCAGCTTGTGAAAAAGGGTGTAAAGGTGATTCATGTTCTCGGCTTCCAAACAAAGTCAGCTGTATTTTATGAAGAAAAATTTGCCGAATTAGGGGAAACGTATGTGGCAACTGTAGATGGTTCTTTAGGAACCAAAGGATTTGTTACAGATGTCATTACAGAAAGAGAATTGCAGTTTGATACCCTTTATTCATGCGGCCCTACTGCCATGCTCAAGGCGCTTGAAGCTAATTATAAGGATAAGAAAGTGTTCTTATCCTTGGAAGAAAGAATGGCCTGCGGGATTGGAGCATGTTTTGCCTGTGTCTGCCATACAGGTGATGAAAACAGCCATACATATAAAAAGGTATGCAGCGATGGTCCGGTATTCAGGGCAGGGGAGGTAATTCTATGAGTATGCTCGATGTACAGTTGCCAGGCTTACACTTGAAAAATCCTGTGATGCCTGCATCCGGCTGTTTTGGCTTTGGCCGTGAGTTTAGTGAATTGTATGATTTGAGCCTGCTTGGTTCAATTATGATAAAAGCAACAACAGTAGAACCGCGTTATGGAAATCCAACACCAAGGGTTGCCGAAACACCTGCAGGGATGTTAAATGCCATTGGTTTGCAAAATCCTGGCTTAGATAAGGTGATTTCTGAAGAACTGACATGGCTCGCACAGTACGATGTTCCAATTATTGCGAATGTGGCAGGATCCACGGTAGAGGACTATGTAGAAGTTGCGAAAGAAATTTCAAAGTCCCCTAATGTCCATGCGCTTGAATTAAATATTTCATGTCCAAATGTGAAAACAGGCGGAATTGCTTTTGGAACCATTCCGGAAGTTGCCAAGGATTTGACACGAAAAGTGAAGGATGTTTCTGAGGTTCCTGTCTATGTCAAGCTTTCTCCAAATGTGACAAATATTGTTGATATGGCAAAAGCAGTAGAGGCCGGTGGTGCGGACGGTTTAACGATGATCAATACTTTAATTGGTATGAGAATCGACATTAAAACAGCGCGGCCGATTATTGCAAACCGCACAGGAGGATTATCAGGTCCAGCGGTAAAACCGGTAGCGATCCGCATGATTCATGAGGTAAGCCAGCAAGTTGATCTGCCGATTATCGGAATGGGCGGAATTCAATCAGCAGAAGATGTGATTGAATTTTTCTATGCGGGGGCAAGTGCAGTTGCTGTGGGAACGGCCAATTTTGTGGACCCATTTGTTTGTCCGACGATCATTGAGGAACTGCCTGAGTTGTTAAAAAGCTTAGGCTATGATCATATTTCTCAATGTACGGGAAGGAGCTGGAAGCAGCAATGAATAAACCGATCATTGTAGCCCTTGATTTTGCATCGAAAAATGAGGTTTTTCAGTTTTTAAATCTCTTTGATCATGAGAAATTGTTCGTTAAAGTAGGAATGGAGATTTTCTATCAAGAGGGTCCGGCTATTGTCCATGAAATCAAAGAACTAGGACATGATATTTTCTTGGATTTAAAGCTTAAGAGAGCGATGACAGGGCTGGCTAAGCTAGGCTGCGATCTCGTCAATGTTCATGCCGCCGGAGGACAGGAAATGATGGAGGCTGCATTAGAAGGACTGGACGCAGGTACACCAATGGGGACGAAACGTCCGAATTGTATCGCTGTGACACAATTAACGAGCACGTCTGAAAAGCAAATGAGAAATGAGCAGCTGATTCAAGTACCTTTAATTGAATCCGTGCTTCATTATGCGGAGCTAACAAAGAATGCCGGTCTTGACGGCGTCGTATGCTCATCACATGAAGCTGGAAAAATTAGAGAATCACTTGGTGCTCACTTCTTAACGGTAACCCCAGGAATCCGTCTGCAGGATGATGCAGTTGGAGATCAAAAGCGTGTAGCGACACCTGAGTTTGCTAAGAAGGCAGGAGTATCTGCTATTGTGGTAGGGCGTTCGATTACTCGTTCGGACAACCCGGAAGCAAGTTATCAAAAGTTTATTCAAGCATGGGAGAGTGTGAATCAATGAAGAAAATCATCGCAGAAAGTTTATTAGAAATGAAGGCTGTTTCTCTTAAACCGAATGAACCTTTTACATGGACATCGGGAATTATTTCACCGATTTATTGTGATAATCGTTTAACCCTCTCTTATCCTGAAGTAAGAAGAAAAATTGCTGCGGGATTAGCTGAAATCATAACTGAAAAATTTCCAGGAACAGAGCTTGTGGCTGGAACAGCAACTGCAGGAATTCCGCATGCTGCATGGGTCAGTGAAGTATTAAATCTGCCAATGTGTTATGTCCGTTCTAAAGCGAAAGAACATGGAAAAGGAAACCAAATCGAAGGAAAAGCGGAAAAAGGCCAAAAAGTAGTAGTTGTTGAAGATTTAATTTCAACTGGCGGAAGTGTTATTACCGCTGTGGAAGCCCTGCGCCAGGCAGGCTGCGAAGTCCTTGGAGTGGTATCTATTTTTACTTATGAATTGGCCAAAGGCAGTCAGCGTCTTGAGGAAGCTGATATTAAGGCTTATTCTTTAACCAATTATTCCACACTTGTCGAAGTGGCTAGTGAAAAAGGCTATATTGAAGCAGCAGATATGGATAAACTGATGGAATGGCGTAAAAACCCTGAAGACTGGGGAAAATAATTAGCATACAGTTATCAAGAGAAGCAGCCGCCCCGATTAGAGGGGCGGCTGCTTTCACTTATCGGGCTCTTTTTTAAGCTTCTGCACGGTTTCAGCATCTGGAGTGACAAAAACAGTTTGCTGGTTATCATAAATGACGAATCCCGGCTTGGCACCTGATGGCTTTTTCACATGTCTGACGAGTGTGAAATCAACTGGTACAGAACTGGAATTCCGAGCTTTGCTGAAATAGGCTGCGATGACTGCTGCTTCAAGGATTGTTTTTTCCTTAGGCTGACGACTGCGGATGACAACGTGGGAGCCCGGAATATCTTTCGTATGAAGCCAGATTTCATCACGTGCCGCAAAGCGGTTGGTCAGATAGTCATTTTGCTTATTATTTTTTCCAATAATAATTTCAGTTCCGTCAGAGGCAAAAAAGCGATCGAGAGCAGGTTTTTGTGATTGGTTCTTTTTTAACTGTTTTTTCTTGCGTGCTTTGAGATAGCCTTCTTCAATTAATTCTTCACGGATTTCGGCAATATCTTTCGCTGATGCGGTTTCAACCTGCTGTATAAGAGAATCAAAATAGGCAACTTCTGTTTCGGCTATTTTTATTTGCTCTTTGACAATAGAAAGGGCATTTTTTGCCTTTTGATATTTTGTAAAATACTTCTGTGCGTTTTCTGAAGGTGTTTTTAATGGGTCAAGCGGAATTGCGACCGTAGCCCCGTTTTCATCGTAATAGTTCACAACCTCAATATGCCCCATCCCTTTTTCAATCAGATAGATATTGGCTGTTAATAATTCACCAAAGAGCTGATACTTTTGTGCTTCCTCTGCTTCGATAATGGTCTCTCTTAGCTTTGTAATTTTCTTCTCATTTTTCTCTTTTTCATTAATAATAAAGCGTTCAATATCATGGGCCTGCTGTTTAACCC
>CALGSR010000027.1 GCA_937902115.1 uncultured Bacillus sp.
CATATCAACGGAGCACCATCGTAAGCAAAAATGAACAAGGGGCTGTCCGAAAGATCAGTCTTTGACGACCTATCAGACAGCCCCTTACATTTACCTAGCACTTTTTATCTCTTTAATTTCCATCCATCAATTATATAGTTAAAAAATCCAGGGAACCAAATACCTCTATTACGGTTTTCTCAAATTCATGAATGAGTTCGAATTCTATTTCTCGTTTTTTTAATTCTATAACGATACTTGCATAATACCAATGCTGCTGTTTTTTTCCCGGTTAAAGCGATTTCAGATTTACTCCCCAATTTGAAGCAAATCAACTTGAATGGATTGGATGTTATGCAATTTGTCTGCTGCTGTAATCTGGATTTCTTCAAGTGATGCCGTTTTTAATTGTTCAATCGTATGTCGTTTACGAGCTTCCCATGGCAGATTTTTATCTTTCTTAGAAGCAGCTGCGACTAATTTGGCAATCTTGGCTCCAAATTGTTCTGCGAATTCCTCATAGGTAACGGGAGTGTCTTCAACCACGTCATGCAGAATGCCGGCAGCAACCACTTCTTCCTTGCAGTTTGCCTTTTGTAAAAACATCCCTACGGCAAACGGATGGGGAATATAGGGAATATTTGTTGACTTTCTTGTTGAATTTTTGTGAGCGATTGCCGTAAATTGAATGGCTTGGTCAATGAGATTCATAGCGATTCCTCCTCTTAAATTCCATTCGTTTCAATCCATGTTTGTTTTTGTCGCATTTGAAACCTTTATAACACTTTAATCGTAACTAATACTAAATAGTTTATAAAAAATAGGGGGCAAGATGATGGAGAACGAATACTTTGTCGGTTGGGGGACACTGGCGTTGATCAATGCTGCTCTTGCACAAGGGAAGAATCGGACGGGATTAAACTGGTTTTTGCTTTCGCTTGTGTTAGGTCCACTTGCCACACTTATTTTATTATTTGTTGAAAAAAGATAGGAGCGGCACCTGTTACATGATGGTTCATAAGGTGCAGGGATCATACAAGCCATCAAAGTAAATTCAATTGATGGCTCGTACGCTTATAAGGAGCAATGGACAGGATACCTAAAGTATATTGGAGATTTATTAAGATATTGTAATTTTAATTTTATAGATATTCGTTTACTTTCCCTTGGTTTCTATGTCGCTCCATTTTATCTTTAGTAAAGAAAAACAACATAACACAGAGAGAGATTGCGGTAAAGTTAAGGAAGATATCTCGATAGGCGTTGGGGTGTAAAGGTTCAAAAAAACTTGTGAGCCATACATACAAGAACACAGTTCCCATTGAAAGGACATATGGCACAAGATAGGATAAAACCTTGCTTTTAAGAGTGATGCGGTCAAATAAAAGGATGGTAATAACAGCAATGAATACAACAGCAGCGCGATGTAAAAGATGAGAGTTTGTATCAGTCAGCCGCCCAAAATATAATTGTAAGGAACTGCTTAAGATGGTCGTAACAGTATAGAACATACTAAACAATATGAATCCCTGTTTTAGCGTTTTTTTCAAGTTAACTTTCATATCTCTTACCTCCTTTGCTTAAGGATGGAGCAGATTCAATCCCTATCTCAATTATATCATCTTATGTTTAGGAAAATAATGGAATATTGGTGAAGATTTCATTGAAGAGAATTCCGTTTGTTAAGCTCGGACAACTTTTCTGCGTTCCCTTGACCATCCTGTCCGAACTGGATCCTTGTTCGGACAGGATGAATAAAAACAATTGAAAAAGGGATGATTTACTCTATCACCCCTATCTCAACGATCTCAACATCTGCATTGACTTTAAATTGAGCACTTTTATAGTCTTCTTCCCATTTGCCAAAATCAAAACTGCGTGTTTTGGTTTTGACAAAATGGCCGAAGCCAATCGGATCAATTTTTTGTTTTTGAAAGTCCTTAATCATTGCTGTACATTCATCAACAATTTGTTTTTCTAATTGTTTTTCAATGTCTTTTACCTCATTCTTCCCAAGATCCCTACCCTCATGCTCAGTAAGGTTCCCTTTTACTTTAAGATCTATAACAAATTGATAGGGATTTCTGTTGACCAGCTTTATTTTATGCCTTGATTTGATGGTTTTAATAAATGATTCCCCTTGCTTCCTTTTTATCATAACTGAGCCTCTAACCCGCTTATCGACGAGCAGCTTAAAGTAATACATTTTATCCATGGTAAGAATGTCAACGACCTTTTCACCTTTAAATAAAGCAACTCCCATTATATTAACTAATTCAGGTTCCTTTTTCTTAAGCAAAGGCAAATAAGCATCTTTTCCTTTTTGATAATAATCGACTAAAAAGAGATGGAGATTGCTTAAAGGTAAACTTCCATCTCGCATATTATGTTCCAACAAGTTGTCAAGATATTCGGAATTTCCACGGTCGCCATAGTTGGCTTTAAAAATTTCCTCAGGTGTTCCATCTACTATTGCAAGCTTAAGTCCTGCACCAATGGTCGGTTCACGCAGGAATACATCAAGAACCGAAATGATTCCCTCGCGTGCAAGGTTTTCCCCGAGCAATATAATATCTAAACTTCCTCCTACAATCGGTTGGGAAGCTTTGTTCTGCATTTTAATTATCGCATCTCTCGTAACCGCTCCTTCGGCAGTGAAGGTGAAATTTCCAATGGATTTGTCCTCTTTAAAAACAGGGATCATGATCGTTCCCTTCAATTGGCCTTCACTCTTATCAAGCCCCATGCCAACGGAAATATTAACATCGTCAATTACTTTTTTGTCAACACAGCCACTGATAAGCAAGACAGAAAGGAGTATGTGAAAGATGAAGAAAAGTCTCTTCATTTTGCTTTCACCTTCTGTTTAATAAGCATTAATAAATAGATAAGGGGAGTATAAATATAAGCTGCAACAATCCCTATTTTAGTATTAATGTGGAAAATAATTTTCATCCTTTCAGATGTATCTACTTGTAAGACAAATAAGAGACACATAATCGCTACGATAAGAACTGCTTTTCGCTGCGTAATCTTATAAACCCGTTTGGCAATCCGACTGGCACACCATAAAGCAATGGCAACATTTGAAACAATAACTAACGTCCAATTGGCAATTCCTAAATACTCGAATCTCTCAACAAAAGGCAGGCTGACAATTTTCCACATCTCTAACGTCGGCCAAATCGATCTTTGAAGTAACCCCGGAGGAAAATAGATAAAGCTGATGATCGCCAAACCGGTATTGATAAAGGTACTAGTTAACACCCCAACGTGAACCCATTTTTTCGATTCCTGCGGTTTTTTAATAAAGGGGTAAAAAAACATTAAAATACCATAGCCAAAAAAAGTTGGTGCCATATAGTATGCACTTCTTATCAATTCCATTGGGGTATGGTCGAAGATAGGCAGCAAATTGGTAACATCGCCATATTTTATCGGATATATAAAGGAAAGCAGTAAATAAGACGGAATCAGAAGGCCAAAAAAGGAAATCCCTACTACGGTTCTGAACCCGCCATTGACAATATAAATCCCTAATAGTAAGTAAACAGAAGCAAACCAAAATGAGTTTAAAGAAGGAAACATCCAAGTACGAATGACTTCTATCAAGCTGCCTAGTGTGGTGATACAATTCACGGAAAAATAGAAAATAAATAGAGTACTGATGCTGTTGCCGATTACTTTTCCAAAGAGAAATACATGGGCAGACATGAGATCTCCATCGACGGCTTCACATATTTTATACATCATCCATACAAGGAGATGAACAGTTAATCCCGCCCCAATAACGGAAAGCCAGGCATCATAACCGGCATCTTTGGCAATTAATTGCTGAAAACTGAGAATTCCCATGCCTGTTTGCATGGCAACAATCACAAAAAGAGCCATAAATGGTGATATCTGCCTTCTCTCTGGAACCCTTTCCTGCATTCGCACTTCCCTCCCTTCCGTACTCATTCATCAATATCTTTTTTCTGATAGGCCTTTTCCTTTCGAACCCGGGTGATATGATCGGTTCGCAAGAATTGCGGACGACTGTACTGGCTTTTAAACGGAAGACGCAATAAGGCATCGCGAAAATCATACGCTCTGAACGGAAAAATGGGATCCATAAAAGGAAAACCAAGTGAAGTTAGCCGTAGTAAATGGATAAGTAAAAAACAAAACGCTATCGTAATCCCAAGTATTCCCCATAATTCTGCCATCACAAGAAACGGAAAGCGCAATAACCGAATCGTATTACTCATTTGGTATACAGGTGTGGTAAAGGATGCCAGAGCAGATAGTGCGATAAAAATCAACAGTACATTACTTGTAAGTCCAGCTTCAACGGACGCCGTTCCTAAGACAATGCCACCAACGATTCCAATGGTTTGTCCTACTTTTGTCGGCAGCCTTGCTCCTGCCTCCCTTAGGAGCTCAATGGTTACCTCTAAGAACAAAGCTTCAAGAATGGGCGGAAAAGGTACGACCCGCCTTGAGATAATTAATGTGCTTAATAGATCTTTAGGAATCAATTCATAGTGATAAGTAACAACCGCTACATAGAGAGGCGTAATCAAAACCGAAAACAAAACAGCAAATAAGCGAATCAGTCGAATAAAAGAAGCAAGAATCCAGTTAAGATAATAATCTTCAAATGAGTTGAAAAATTCCGTCAATGAGGTCGGCCCAATTAATGCATGGGGCGAACCATCTACTAAAATAACAACTTTCCCCTCAGCTAGACTGGATGTCACCCGGTCAGGCCGTTCGGTATCAAGCAGCTGTGGAAAAGGTGAATTTCCATTATCTGCGATCAACGACAAAAAATACGCACTGTCAGCTATTTCATCCATTTCAATATCGCTAATCCGCTGCTTAACGGTATTGACAATTTGTTTATTCGTGATGCCGTCAATATAGAGAACAACTACATTCGTTTTTGATAAGGTTCCGACATCGAATTCCTCAGCTATCAGTTCCTTAACAGGCAAACGCTTGCGAATCATGTTCAAATTTTGCCCAATCGCTTCAACAAATGCCTCTTTTGGACCAACAACGCTGAATTCAATTTCCGGTGTCGTAACCGATCGTACCACTTCTTTTTGCGAGAAGATAAAAGCAAATTGACTCGTATCCCCTTCAATCGTCAGCATGACATATCCTGCAAGAAGCTGTTTTGCGATATCGGCTGTGTCACTTGATAGCTGTACATCTGCAATCGGAATCAGTTTTTTCACGTCAGCTATTTGATTAAAATCCCCCTCAAGTAAATAGGGAATGATATGACTGTCTAGCACTTTTTCTTCGACAAGCGTTGATATAAAGGTGAAATAAAATTTATGACCGGACTTCTGATTGAAATAAAATGTTTTTTTATAGTCTTTTGATTTGATCAGTTCTTTTTCCCAGTCTGCAACTGAATGGTCTTTCTGTTCTTTTTTTAGGTGGTCTGCTGTTTGATATTTCATAAATCTTGGATGATTACGATTGAAAAAATTGGCCATCGTCTCCCACCAATTAGTCATATTTTTGTTTATTTTTACCTAAAAAAGGGGAATTATCCTATCGATGGCATAGATTCTTCAGTTGCTTCAAAATCAAGCACAAAATAATAAAATATCTCCTGAATTTTTTACAAGACTTTCTTGAGTGAGTTTAAAAAGAAGAAATGAAGTTACTTTATCGTCGGTTTAAGCGTGGATTATCATATTAAACGTTAAATTATCATACTATTCATAATGTGTTGGGATTTAAGCAATATCAATTAAACATGATTGAAAAATAGATGAACATGCTTTGGAATGATTATCCCAAATTAGGATGGTGATTAGATGAATCAAAATTCGCTCTTTAACGAGCATAAATTCGCTCATTATCCACAACAACCCCACGGCGGAAAATTAGTCAATCGCGTACTTATTGGTAAAGAACGTGATGAAGCGATGGAAAGAGCAAAACAGATGTCAATGATTATGGTTGATTTGGAAGCGGTGATTACACTGGAAATGATCGCTACAGGAGTCTTGTCCCCTATCGAAGGGTTTATGGTTGAAGAAGATTACAAGTCTGTCCTAATAGATGGACGATTAAAAAATGGAGTGATTTGGCCGGTACCATTGAGTTTTGCACCAATGGGAGAGCGCAATCAGGAAATCATTAAAACTTTATCCGTCGGGGATGAGGTCGCTCTGGTAGACGATACGAGAGAACCCGTGGCAATTCTTAAATTGAATGATATCTTTCACTATGACCGAGAGTTTCGTGCTTCACATCTTTTCGGTACAACGGATCGCAATCATCCGGGGGTCGATTCGATTTACCGGCGTATGGGTAATACGGCATTGGGCGGTCCGATTCAATTGCTGCGCCGGGTCCATTGGGGTCCATTTGAAACTATCAGAATGGAGCCAAAAGAAACGTGGGAGCTATTTTACGAGAAAAAGAAGTTTAAATCGGTTGGAGGATTTATCACGGGAGCGAATCCTTTACACCGCGGACATGAGTATATTCATCGCAATGCATTAGAAGAGTTGGATAGTTTATTTGTCCAGCCGCTTGTGGAGATGGCAAAACGCGAATATACACGTCATGAGTTTCGCATGTTGTCGTACCGCAGTGTGTTGGATACGTACTATCCGAAAGAAAGAACGATTCTGGCTCCGCTTCGGGTTACATATATTTTCGCGGGCCCGCGTGAAGCCGTATTGCATGCCTTAATTATGAAAAACTATGGCTGTACCCATGCGCTGATTGGACGAGATCATGCAGGTATCGGGGACTTTTATGATAAATATGCCAGCCATACCATTTTCGATGAATATCGTGCAGATGAAATAGGCATTGATATCCGCCTGTTTCATGAAGTATTTTATTGTACACGCTGTGATACACAAGCAACGGAGCAAACATGTCCGCATGATGAGCAGTATCGAATCAATATTTCGGGTACAGGGATTCGAGAATTGCTGCGTTACGGAGTGCTGCCGCCGAAGGAAATTGTCCGCCCCGAATCAGCAAGGATTGCGATGCAGGGTGTGCAGCCAAAGGGAGTAGATGAGAACAATTTAGCCATTGCTCCAGTCGGAAAGACGATAAAAAGTATTTTCCCGTATTATTTAACACGTTCTAAAATAGGTGGACCGAAGCGAAGAACCCCTCTCAAGGTGGAAGAACTAACAATAGAAGATTTAGAAACAGCGATAACGGATGCGCGCGAGAATGCCGATCGAATCTATAAAGAAATCTTTAATGAATATAGTTATGTTGCGGACACGCTTCGTTCCGTGCAGCCAGAATGGACAGCCACAGCACGTGAATCCATCTATCAACAACAAGAAATGGTGATCGAGTATTTAGAAGAAAAGGTTAATAAAGCCCCGGACAAAGCATCCGATGAATTTATGTATCAAGATAAAGGAGAATCCTTGCGCGAGTTACAAGCAGCCCTGAAAATTTTAGACGATATTCCGGCACCACTCCGGGCACAGGATCTCAAATACCGCATATGGAATCCCCTCCCCTATAACCGCTATCGTGGAAGTGATAAGGATTAAATCTTATAATTCTTCAATCGATATATATTGAGAAAAACAGAAAGGTCCTGGAAGGATTTTCTCCTCAGGACCTTTGCTGTTTATTCAATTGTAAATATTTGACGGGGCAAAGGACCTAGAACCTTGTCCCGAATATTTTATGGGACAAGGGCTTGTCCCGAATATTTTATGGGACAAGGGCTTGTCCCGATAAATATTTAGTAAGGGAATAGTGGATAATAATAGGAAAAATAATACGAGGTTAGATATGAAAAAGACAAGGATTAAACATATATTTATGATCCTAGGTATTCTAATGTTGAGTCGCAGCTCTTGGCAACAGATTCCTAAGTATTACAAAAGCATGATTTCTGTTAGTTCGTTTAATTGCCTTTATTATGTGTTATGCAAAAGACATCTGCTTTGGGAATTTGCACCTACTGGTTTTAGCTTGGGATTTGTTCGATTTATCCATATAGTACTAATCACTCCATTATTAGTGCTTACATTCTTAGCGAAATTTCCCGATTCACCAGTGAGGCAGATCGGTTACACCTTAAATTGGATCGTGATGGGTTGTGCAGTTGAATATTTTGCATACAAACAAAAGTTAATTTATTACTCACATGGTTGGAATATTTTCTGGTCCGGTCTTATGTACGGCTTGATGTTTATACACGGTTACCTCATGACAAAGAAACCATTGTTTACAGTATTGATGTCTCTTTGTTCAACTGTTTTATTTGCAATTAAATTTAAAGTACCCATGCGACGGAAACATATTTCGCGTAAATTTGATTGGCTCTTTAATATTTACTATCATACATTTTTAATTGGTCTATTTAATCGAATGAAACGCACCTAACCCATGATTAGTCCATTGGAAGATCTTTTTAATCTAAACAAAAAAAGGAACACCTTCAACTATTAGGTAATTGTTGGCGATCGTTTGCCTCCGGTAGTTTTTCTAACCAGCGATTATTAATAGCTATGCTTTCCCATGTTGGCAAAAGTTTAAACACCCTTAGTATTGCTGCCTCACAATGACCTGTTACATCTATTCTTAAACTCGCTGATATGGCGGTACCATAATAGGAAATGGCTGAGCCCAAAAGGCTACCCAATTTAAGCATCATAAGTTTATCTGAGAAAGGGGCAACTGTAGAATTTGTTACTTCTGTATCCAAGAGTGGCGGAACATAAAGATTGTTTTCCCGTAACAGGTACGAAAAGACCTCGTAATTTTTATTTGTTACTTTTAAGGACTTTTCGAAAAGATTACGTACTTCATCATTCTTCGTTACTTGATAAAATCCAAGTATAATTCCCTTTGCTACACATGTCATCTTTAAATTAAAATAAATATTTCCGGCTTCAGAAGTATTTAAAGGCCTTTTCCTCCCAATGACATTCAACGTATAATCCAGGTTTGTTATGTATTGCACTTTTTTAGGAGCTAAGAAATAAGGATGTGGTTCATACTCCCCCTTAGATATAAGGATATCCATAATTTTGTTGTAAAGATCCATTGCTTCCATGTTACATTGATAATAATAATCGCGTATATCTCGACGTGCAGAAACACTAAAAGCCAGACTTAACCCGGTTAACCCCAAATGGATGATTCCATGTAGATAATCAAGCCAAAAAGTATCAGTGAATAATGGGGGCGCCTTTAGATCAACGTCTTTTTCCGTCAAACCGTCGGGGATAGGACAATTGTCCTTTTTAAAAAATTCCTTTAATTTCTTCACATGTTTTTCAGATAAATCTAAGGATAATTTAAAAAGAGAACGAACTTGAGAATCCTTCGACGTAGCTAATACGTATTTACAAATACAAACAGACATTGTTTCCTGTTGGAATTGTGCCAGTAAATTTGTCATTTCTGCAGAAGTCAATCGAGTGTTAGATGCGTTCAACTTTTTTACCTCCGAAATCCGTTTGGCATATTTTTACAATGAAAATAATATTTTTTATGGTTGTTTTGTTTATGTTTCCTTTTTCCTGTTAATAAAATACTATTGAAACTGTTCTTATTGACATATTTCCGTTACAATCAGATGATTGGCCCCCTATTTCAGAAGGAGTTTAGAAAATGGATATACTACATCTAAAATATTTTGTTGAAGTGGCAAAACAAAGAAATTTTACAAAAGCATCGCATATTTTGCTTGTCTCGCAGCCATCTATCAGTAAGATGATCAAAAGTCTTGAAGACGAGTTGAAGGTCACATTACTTGATCGTTCTGAGAGACAAATTAAACTGACGGATGCGGGAGTCATCGTTTATGAACAGGCCGTTAAAATTTTACAGTCCGTAGAAAATGTATATGCTTCTGTCAATGAACTCGTTCAAGCAAAAAAAGGAACGATTAAATTAGGATTAATGCCGACAACCGGTGTCTTGATTTTTCCTAATGTACTTGCTGGATTTAAGAGGGATTATCCGCAAATTGATATCCAAATGGTGGAATATAGTGCCAAACAATTAGCGCTTAAGGTCGAAGAAGGTGAGCTCGATTTAGGAATTACGGTACTCCCGGTGTCTTCCGATTTTGAAACGATTCCTTTGTTATCGGAGGAACTCGTTGTCCTCTCAGACAGTGAACATTGGCTGACCGCGAGAGAATCCGTATGTTTATCTGATTTAAAAAATGAATCCTTTATCCTTTTAACAGAGGATTATGCCCTTCATGATGTGGTGGAACAAGCATGTATGCAGGCCGGATTTCAACCAACTGTTGCTTATAAAAGTTCTTTATGGGATTTAATTGGGGAAATGGTGACAACAAGGTTGGGAATTTCAATCATTCCGAGGTCGATGGTGAGTCGCTTTCATCATCAGAACGTGCATGCGATTACTATTTCCGAACCGCTTATTGATTGGAAATTAGTACTCATTTACAAGAAAAATAAATACCTTTCCTTTGCTGCACGGACGTTCATCGAATATATACAGGGCCATAAGCCTTGAGGAACTATAACTTTTTCGCATAGCTTCTATAGTTTATATGTATTTTACGAATCATATGACTCCGAGTAGAATGAAATAAATCATCTAGTAAAAACGGAGGCCATGACAATGGTAGAGATAAAAATTGAATTATCTACAAATAAAAAAGAGAAGCCTGATATGAATCAACTAGGCTTTGGACAATTTTTCACAGACCATATGTTTATCATAGACTACATAGAAGGAAAAGGATGGCATGACGGGCGCATTATCCCCTATCAACCGCTTAGCTTAGATCCGGCCGCCAAGGTTTTCCATTATGGGCAAACGGTATTTGAGGGATTAAAGGCGTATGTAACAGTCGACAAAAAAGTGCTCTTATTCCGTCCGGAGAGCAACTTTAAACGATTAAATGCATCAAATGAGCGTTTATGTATCCCTGCGATTAACGAAGAATATGCATTAGAAGGACTAAAGAAATTAATTACAGTGGACCGCGAATGGATTCCGAATCATCCGGGTACCTCTTTATATATCCGTCCATTTGTTATTGCAACTGAACCTTGTTTAGGTGTGGCACCTTCTAAGCGTTATCAATTTATTATCATTATGTCCCCGGTAGGCTCTTATTATAAAGAAGGCATCAAGCCAGTAAAAATTCTCGTTGAGCAGCACTATGTGCGTGCGGTTGTTGGGGGAACAGGCGGAGCGAAAACAGCCGGGAACTACGCTTCCAGTCTGAAAGGGCAGGAAATAGCGAACAATGATGGCTATTCGCAAACGTTATGGTTGGACGGAATCGAAAGACGTTACATTGAAGAGGTAGGCAGTATGAACATCTTCTTTAAAATCAACGGAACCGTCGTAACCCCTGCATTAAATGGCAGTATCCTTCCAGGGATTACCCGTGATTCGATGCTTCAAGTGTTAAAAGCGAAAAATATCCCTGTCGAAGAGCGCCGGATTGCCATCGACGAGGTGATAGCGGCCTATCATAACGGAACATTAGAAGAAGCATTTGGTACAGGAACAGCGGCTGTCATTTCGCCCATTGGAGAGTTAAAATCAAACGACGAAAGAATGCTTGTTAACAATGGCGAAATTGGAGAAGTCACACAAATGCTTTATGATACCCTAACAGGGATCCAAAATGGCTCCGTTGCGGATCCGTTTGGTTGGACAATTAAACTATAAACCTTCACTAAAAAGAGGCCAATTTTTCATCATCATCGTTGAAAAATTGGTCTCTTTCCTTCCTATCCCCTCGACCATTTTATAGATTAAGAATTTTGATAAAAGGCTGGGATTGAAGCAATCGATTTAATATTTGTTTTCCATTTTCATTACAAACTAAAATATCCCCTTTAGCATCTGTTACAATGACTGCCTGATAACTTGTCTGAAGCAGTCCCTGATTCAAAATCAAAAGCTTCTTATTTTTTCTTGAACGAGCAGTTCCCGTTCGATAGAATCAACGATGGTATGTAACAAAATTAATAACAAAGAATTAGCATATGGGATATACGTTAAGAACAAGATCGTACCTAGAGGTTTTTTATTGCCTTTATATCGAAATGGTACACTAAAACAAGCCGTTTCTCGAAAAACTTGGCAGTAATGATCTTCTCCAATCAATTGAATCGGTTGATCATGTCGAAGGGCTAACGATACAGCGGTTACTCCTATATCTTTTTCAATATAGCGAACTCCTTCTTTAATTCCTAATTGTTCACAGCGTCTAAAATAGTCGAATCGCCTTCGAATCGCAGGATATGCCCCTTGTCATCTGTTACCACTACAAGAATCGGAGTACCTTCTACTGAGAAAAGAAATTTATTTATAAAAAACTTTACGTTCTCTAATATTTCAGAATAGTTCTCTATTTTCTTAGCAAGAGCATCAGAAGATAAGCATCGGGAAAATATTGGCACAGCTGTTGGTTCAAGTCCGTACTCTTTACAACGTTCTTTTGCGTGAATAACAGTCGAATCATCTTATTTTAATATCATGAAAACCTCTTTAATCGCTTTATTTTAAAAATATTCTAACATATTATTAAAAGATGTACTACTACTTGAAAATAACCTTCATTCTCTTTCTCGCGGCTTAATAGCGTAAAGGATTTTGATAATTCATTATTCGCAAAACAAGTACCAAGAACCATCTTTTGATTAAAGATGGTTCTTGGTACTCTTTATGAACTTCATAATCGACAATCAGGAAAGACCGTCATCTGCAGCTGTGATCGCCAAAATTGTTAAGCGACCGTCCAGCCGCCATCTACTGGTAATGCGACCCCAGTAATATAGGAGGACAGATCAGAAGCTAAAAATAACGCTGCCTTGGCAACTATTCAGAAATTAGTAGTATTTCCGTATATAAATATTATACATTTTAATACCATATTTAATTTAAGAACTGGTGAAATTATTGTGAATACTTTCACATAAAATCCATAAATACTTTTTCAAGTAAACGTCATCTGGGTTCTATAACTTCTTATGATTACTAACATATTATTGTAACATGTTAAATTCCTGATTATGATATAAAGTAAATTCTCCAGACCTAAGCACGCTTTCACTGCTCATATTAATGGTATCAATTATAAAAGACAGACATTATCCAACTTTTGGACGGTGTTAAACCTATAATTTTTTTACATTCACTCCATTTACTTTTGCTAAACACAGGAGTATTATAATCACACGTTTCAAATTTCTAAACCGCTGAAACCATTTGGTACGGGGGAACCATCATTTTGGATTGATTTGTAATCCTAGGGGTGAATCCTTTTAAGGTAGGGCTACTCAATGGCCCGAACCCGACAGCTAACCTCGTAAGCGTTATATGAGAAGGAAGGTGGAACTTGTGACGCAAGAAAAATACAGTGTCTACAAGTCTATTTATCTTTGACTTGCAGACACTTTTTTGATCTTTAACAATAGATCTAAGAAAAATAACAGCGGAAACGGGAATTCTATAAATTTTTCAGATTAAATAGGCGGTGAGTATCTCATGATCGTATCCATCAAAAGACTTTTAATTGGTCGTCCTTTAAAATCGACTGAGGCAGGAGAACAGAAACTAAATAAAACAAAAGCATTAGCCATCCTTTCTTCGGATGCTTTATCATCAGTCGCATACGGACCGGAACAAATCTTGATCGTATTAGTGACGTTAGGGGCAGCTGCATTCTGGTATTCCATCCCTATCGCAGTGGGAGTGTTAATTCTTTTAACAGCTCTCATTTTGTCATACAGGCAAATCATCTTTGCTTATCCTCATGGCGGTGGAGCCTATGTCGTTTCAAAGAGGAATTTGGGAGTAAATTCAGGCTTAATTGCAGGTGGATCTCTTTTGGTAGACTATATTTTAACAGTGGCTGTTAGTATATCTGCTGGTACGGATGCGATCACCTCAGCCTTCCCTGCTTTACACGATTTCAATGTGGAGATTGCCATTTTATTTGTGCTTTTTATTACGGTTTTGAATTTAAGAGGGGTAACGGAATCTGCTTCTGTATTAGCTTACCCTGTTTATTTATTCGTTTTAGCTTTGTTTATTTTAATAGGTACAGGGATTTATCAAATCGTAACAGGCGGTGTTTCACCAGAATTACACAGTCCAATTGGGACACCTGTCGCGGGCATTAGTTTATTTATCCTTTTACGTGCCTTTGCTTCAGGAAGTTCAGCGCTGACAGGGGTTGAAGCGATATCGAATGCCATCCCTAATTTTAAAGATCCTGCACCGAATAATGCGGCAAAAACATTAATGCTGATGGGTGGGTTGCTTGCTCTCCTGCTTTCAGGAATC
Organism: uncultured Bacillus sp.; assembly: GCA_937902115.1. Classification (GTDB taxonomy): domain Bacteria; phylum Bacillota; class Bacilli; order Bacillales; family Cytobacillaceae; genus Bacillus_BD. The sequence goes on from CALGSR010000027.1 coordinate 14,275, forward strand.
GTGTTTTTAGCTTATTATTACGGAATTGCTCCACGTGCAGAGGTAACCGTCGTTTCGCAAATAGCCGAGGAAACTTTTGGCCGGAATTACATGTATTTCTTTATTCAAGGAACAACTGCGTTAATCTTAATTCTTGCCGCAAACACTGGTTATTCTGCCTTTCCATTATTGGCGGTGAACTTGGCAAAAGATAGATTTATCCCGAGGATGTTTCTGAGCAGAGGCGACAGATTAGGTTACTCTAACGGAATTATCATCCTTGGTATGGCGTCGATCATTTTAATCCTAGCTTTTCAAGCAGAAACCGAGCATCTGATCCCTCTCTATGCAGTTGGGGTATTTATTCCGTTTACACTATCGCAAACAGGGATGATGGTAAAATGGTTTCGTGAAAAACCACAAGGGTGGGTAATAAAACTAATCATCAATACAGTGGGTGCAGTGATCAGCTTTACGGTAACATTCATCTTCTTTATTACAAAATTTTCACAGGTTTGGCCCATCTTCGTTTTTGTACCGATCATTGTCTTTCTTTTCCATCGTGTGCGGAAACATTATGAAGACGTTGGGGACCAGCTTCGGATTACAAATAGTGTACCATCTGTACCTGTTGAAGGGAATGTAGTTATCGTTCCAGTTGCGGGCATTACAACTGTAGTGGAGAATTCTTTAAACTATGCAAAAGGGCTTCGTCCTGATCAAATAATTGCGGTATATGTTTCTTTTGAAAGAGAGGATGAAAGGAAATTTGAAGAAAGATGGAAGAAATGGCAGCCTAATATCAGACTGATTACACTGCATTCTCATTATCGAAGTATCATTAATCCCCTGACTAAGTTTATTGACACGATTGAGCATAAATCAAGGGAGTCAAATTACCAAGTGACCGTGGTTATCCCACAATTTATTCCTAAGAAAGGCTGGCACAATATTCTTCATAACCAATCAGGGACCATGATTCGTACCTTATTATTGTTTCGAAGAAATGTGGTTGTCACCACTGTCCCTTTTCATTTTAAAAAATAGGCTGTGTTAAAGGTCAATGTTGATTTTTATGTACCTAGATTGGAGTGGAAGGCACGAAGACTCCCGCTCAGGCAAGAGACAGACGAGCCCCCGCAGACACGAAGTGGCGAGGAGGCTTGTCGGTCGCCCGCAGAACCGTGCGTGCCTTCAACGGAAATCAACAACCAAGTTTAACCGAGCCAAAAAATAAATAACTAATCTAATCTCCGGAGATTTTTCTTCATTTAGATAAAATCTAAGGGGATTTTTTCTTAAGGGCATTCCCTTTAAAAGAATGCCCTTTTAGTTGATATTTTAAGACCAATCAAGAAAAGAATGGATTTGGCAGCCTTATCGATAGCTCACAAGTTGTTTAGGTAATTACCTTTTTTCCATTACGGCAAAATAGTTTTCCTCATGATCTGCAAAGTTAAATACTCTACCAGATGGCATATTTACAATCTCTCCGACTGTAATTTTTTCATTTAATAAGTCACTGTGTAATTGTTCGAGATTCTCCGTGAAAAACATTAAAGAAGGAGTGTCGAGATTTAAACCAGGTGACATTTTAGCAACAAAATCCTTATTATGCAGAATGATACTTGTTTCTGACCCTTTTTTCGGAGCAATTTCAATCCATCTTAACCCCTGATTGTTGTTCTCTTCAGCGATGACAGCAAAGCCCAATTTTTCTGTCCAGAATTTCACTGCCTCATCTTGGTTACTGACATACAGCATAATTTGACCGATCTGACTAAACATATTTTCACCCCTTTATCGGAAGACTGATTCACTAACTTAATTTTAAATTTCACAATACCTTTTTATTTACTTTACTGGACCTTTCGTGATTTCTGTAAGCTTAGAATTGATGGCAAAGATTTTTGCGTTGACGTCTGTGATTCCAAAGCCAGCTAATCTTTTAGCATGCATATCGATATATTTTTCAGCAGTTGCTTTTGTTTCGAAAAGATAAATTCCACCGGATTCATTTGTTTCGGGACTTTCTGTCCAAATTTTCCATAGAAAGCCCTCTTCTTCATTGATGCTTTTTGCTAAATCTGAAAACGCCTCCGCCATTTCATCTCCAAATGGGCCATCCATTTTAAAATCCACTTGTAATATGTATGCCATATTCATTCTCCTTTGTGTAAGTAATTGTTGTAAAATAGAATTCCCCTAGAACTTCCTTTACATGATAAGATTCCGAAGAAAGTTTTTTTCTAAGGTACTTTCGTAAAGTTTGTTGTTAAAATCTAAAGGCCGATTTTAACGTAGAACAGCTATTTTCAGGTTTTCAATTCAGTTTGGAGCTCTTTTCTCTTCAAATAAATCTTGTCTCACATTGAAAACAAAGTCAAGCAACTTATATTTTTAAACTAAAAGCAACAATGTCTGAGAAAAGAGCCTTTTCTAAAGAAAAAGATTTTCATCTGCACGATACGTGATTGTATAGGTTTTTGCCTATGGGACGAGGAACCCGGAACCTTGTCCCATTAAAATTCTCTGTTTGTATAAAAACGTAAAGAAATCAAGTAAGAAATCGTCCAGATGATGGCTAAAACGACAATCAAGAGCACGGTAAATCCCCCCTCCGATCCTTCCAGGAGCTGAACCAGTTTTTGACCGAACACCGATTGTTCATCATAAAACAAATTGGTAGCCGCGGCCGTTCCGCCAAGTATCAAGACAAAAAAGAGAATTAAATTAGGCATTTTTGATTTCAGATAGCCAAAGCGGAAAATCAGCGGATAGGAAATAGAAAAAAAGATAATACCACTTGCAATCGCACTAACCACTCCCGCTTTTGTAAGTGGAATCTCATAGGGGATGGCAAACAAATTAACTCCTAAATAAAGGCATGAAAACCCAAGCACAGCATATAGAAGATAAACAAAAATGGAGAGGTATTTGGATAATACAATCGTTTTCTTTTTAATAGGAAGGCTGATGAGAATGATATCGCTATTATTTTTATCCTCCAATGCACTAGCACCTAGGCCGAGTTGATAGGCAATAGCGATAATGCCAACGGTTATTCCCGTTGGACCTATGTTTGATAAGGTAAAGGCGAAAAAGATCATTAATAGAAGGGCCATGACAAATGACTTTTTTTGTATCAAAATGTCTTTTTTAATAAGATGAAACATATTCCCCACTCCTTTTTGTAAAAAATAACATGATATCTTCAAGGGTTGGTTTTTCTAGCAAGATCGAACCTCCAAAACGGTCTTGAACATCTACTCTTTTAGCCAATGCCTCAAAGCCGTACCTGTTCAACTTTAACCCGATCCAGATATCCTGATTATCTGTATCCAGGATTTCTTGATCCCCTTTCACCACACAATATTCCTCTATCAGTTCATCTTTTGCTTGACTTAAAATTATTTCGCCGTCATGGATCAACGTAATATAATCCGCTACTTTATCTAAATCAGATGTAATATGGGTGGAAAAAAATACGGATTTATTTTCGTCTTCTAACAGAGATTGCAGAATATCCAGCAGTTCTGAGCGTACAATTGGATCCAACCCCGAAGTTGGTTCATCCATAATCAACAACTCTGCATGATGGGAAAGAGCAATTGCCAAGGAAAACTTCATCCTCATTCCCTTCGATAATTGCTTAATTTGTTTCTTTAATGGCAGTTGAAAGTCTTTTACATATTTTTGAAAGGCCTCTTCATCCCATTGATGATAAAAAGGACGGATGATGTTTTTCATCTCTTGTACGGTGAGATCTTCATAATAGAAGTTCTCATCATAGACAAAGCCGATTTTCTCTTTTATTTCGATTTCATCTTTTTCATGATCCAAATTAAAGACTTTTATGAAACCGCTGTCCTTTTTGATTAAATTCATTATCAGTTTAATCGTGGTGCTCTTTCCTGCCCCATTGGGTCCGATAAACCCCATGATATAGCCGCGTTCCAAAGAAATGTTGACATTTTTCAATGAAAAATCCTTATAGTTTTTACATAGATTGGTTATTTCGAGAATATTGTTCATTCTTCTCACTCCTCATAAATCAGTTCCAGTATTTCTTTTAATTCTGCTAACGAAAGACCGATTAGCTTTCCCGTTTCAACGGCTTCTGTCATCCGTTCTTCCACTAACTTGATTTTCGCCTCCCGCAGCATCTCTTTATTAACGGATGCGACAAAAGATCCTTTTCCAGCCACCGTCACGATAAAGCCATCCTTTTCCAGATCGTTATACGCTCGTTTTGTCGTAATCACACTAATTTTTAACTCCTTCGCTAAATTCCGAATTGAAGGCAGTGATTCCGACTCTGCTAGTTCCCCCCTAACGATATAGTCTTTAATCTGGTTCACAATCTGGAGATAAATGGGCTCATCCGATGAATTAGAGATTAGTATATTCACAATCATTACCCTTTCATCCGTTATATCTGTATATACCGATTATATACAGATATAACAGTCATGTCAATAGGTGGGAAATCATTGAATCTGAAAAAACTAGAAAGTTTTCTGACATTCTTTAATTTCTTATGTCCATAATGCAAAACGATCGCCTATTCCTAAGAATGGCGCTCGTTCGTATGATTGAAACCCGAATAACAATCATTTTAGATTAATAGCAGCAAATGGCGGGACAAGGAACCCGGAACCTTGTCCCCCCATCCTAACTAATCCCCTTCGTTTTAACTGATTCTTTCATATTTGATAAAGGAAATTCTCTTGAACTAGCAATCATCTTATATGTAAATGCTGCTGCAATTGCACCAATTACCGGCCCAATAAAATAGATAGCAAACTGACTCCAAATGATGTTTCCATCTAATAAACTGCTGACTAGGTAAGGTCCAAATGCTCTGGCTGGATTAAAGGCGGCTCCGGTTGCACCACCGGCTAACATAATAATTCCCCCTGCCGTTAAACCGATCGCAATGCCTTCCAATCCTTTATGAGCCCTTTGATCTACAGCTGTTCCCATAATGACAAAAATTAAGATGAAAGTTGCGATTGCTTCAACCGCAATTCCTTGAAGATAACCTGTTGACATTCCAAGACCAGGTGCCCCTAAATTCCCTAAAGTTACACCGTCCATACCCAAAATAACCACAATTCCAAAGGCCCCTACAATACCGCCAACGAATTGCGCGATAAGATATGCAGGTACTTCTTTCCAGGGGAAGTTGCCCGTTGATGCTAAACCAATCGTTACAGCCGGATTAATATGCCCTCCTGTAAATTTTCCTATTGTATAAATCATCGCCATGATTGTAATGGCATGAGCAAATGCGACAATCCCCACATCAGCTAAGGTTGCCCCATTTCCATTCGCTACAATAATTCCGTTATATGCTGCTGTTCCAGCACCAATAAGGATCAATAAAGCAGTACCAATCCCTTCAGCAATACTTCTTTTTAATAGATTTGTGTTTTTCATTACTGGACTCCTTCCAAACATTTACCAATCTCTACTTAGAATTAATCAAGGTAGAGTGGTTCGATATTTCATTTGCACATGATTATTCATGTTAAACACTTGATAATTACAGCAGACCTATAATGATTATTAGCAGCATCCATGCACAGGTCATGTTAATGTATGGAAAATATTACCTCCCCTCTCAAAGATAGATTAACGGCCATTTCTGAAAATAATATGAAATTTACCAGTATTTACAAGGTATTAATATTTAAAACGAACCAAGTAAAATAAAAAGAGCGCTATTCTTTGCGGAATAGCGCTCTTTTGTAAAAAAGTGAATTACTATAGCAACTCCAATAATCGTTCGATCAGCGGGCAGCCTCCTATGATGGGACGAGGAACCCGGAACCTTGTCCCATTTATTTTTTTAGTGATTTCATATATTCTGTTTCGTAGTCGTACAATGGAGTTGGGTACTCGCCTGTAAAATAACACATACATAATCCTTTGTATGGAGCGTCGAAATTTAATCCAATCGCATTGATTGTTCCATCAACACTTAGAAATTCAAGACTATCCGCGCCAATGATTTCTCTGATTTCTGCAATAGAATGGTCCGCTGCAATTAATTGATTCCGGTCTGTGACGTCAATTCCATAAAAGTCCGGAAAACAAAAAGTAGGTGAAGCAATTCTCATATGCACTTCAGTCGCACCAGCATCACGCAACAGTTGTACGATGTACTTACTTGTTGTGCCGCGAACGATTGAATCATCGATGACCACGACTTTTTTCCCTTTCACAACCCCGCTCACGGCTGATAATTTCATTCGCACCCCTAACTCACGCAAGGCTTGAGTGGGCTGAATGAAGGTTCTCGCAATATATTGGTTCTTCACTAATCCCATTTCATAAGGAATCCCGCTTTGTTCCGCATAACCGCTTGCGGCTGACAAGGAGGAGTTGGGTACGCCAATGACAACATCGGCTTCGGCAGGTGCTTCTTTCGCTAACATTCGGCCCATGCTTTTACGTGCTGTATGTACATTCACACCCGCAATATTTGAATCTGGACGGGCAAAGTAGATGTATTCCATGGAATCGATAGACATCGTCGTCTCTTCCGTAAATTTTTCAATCCGGTAACGTTCATGATTGACGATCACCATTTCTCCGGGTTCAATCGTACGGATAAACTTCGCACCCACCACATCAAATGCACAGGTTTCACTTGCAAGTATATAAGCGCCATTTGACAATTGTCCGAGTGATAGCGGCCGAAAGCCATTCGGATCCAGTGCTCCAATCATTTCATTAGGGGTTAAAATTAAAAAGGAAAAAGCCCCTTTGATCTTATTCAAACTTTCTTTCACCCGTTCGATTAAGGTGTCTTTTTTACAGCGGCGAATCAAATGCATTAAAATTTCTGCATCTGAATTTGAAAAAAAGATAGCACCTTCCTCTTCTAATTCCTTTCGCAATGTCACTGCGTTTGTAAGGTTTCCACTATGGGCTAAAGCAAGTTCCTCATCATGGAATTTAAAAATAAAAGGTTCAATATTTCTCACTCCATTAATACCATCCGTGCTGTAGAGAGTATGACCGATGGCCGCTTCCCCTTTTAAACGATCAATTTGCCGTTCCTCTTTGAATACATCCGTAAGCAGGCCTAAACCCTGATGTCCTTTTAAATTCCCATCTTGACTCACAACGATTCCTGCACCTTCTTGGCCTCTATGCTGTAAACTATGTAATCCGAAATAACATAGGCGAGCTGCATCTGAAATGTTCCATACACCAAACAAGGAATCGCCTCCCTTCAATAATAATTCGTCTCAAACCTCTTTAATGCGAATAGATTTTATTAGAACTTTCACTCAAAGCTATCCTTATAGCCTGTTATTTAGTTTTTCTCCTTACAGCATGGTTATGCATGGATGATCTTTTTTTCCCTTTAAGAGACGTAGTTCCTACCTATCCCTCACTCAAATAGATGCCTGCTTCTAATTAATGCCGTTCATGAGTGACCGTCACGCGGATTCTCGATGACTGACGGGAACTTGAAACACTCTCGACAGACCGGCACAGGAGGCCCCGCTGTCTGTCGGGAACTTGAACCAATCCTATCGGAGAAAGACTGCATTCATTTTACTCGAAAAAGAAAAATATCTGCAACTCGTAAGACTTCAGCAAATAAATATCCATCTTGGGCTAAGCTCTCATCGCCTCCAAAATCTTCCCTAAGAAATCTATTTGCAGTTTATATTGATCAAGCATGTTTTGAAAAGTAAGCTTGGTTAATTCATTGATCTCGATAAACTGTGACTTTATCCTTTGGCCCTCTTCAACTTTCTTCATTTCTTTTTGTAGCTCTTGAATTTGTTCTTCCAGCGCTGCAATGATTGCGTTTGGATCTGCCTCGTGATTCGGCAAATTCAGCATCGATAACCCAGTATATAATTGTACCGGATAATGAACGGATGTTTGACAAAAGGAATCAACCAATAACTTCTTATATTCCTTTTCTCCTTCATCGGTAATTTCATAAATGGCTTTTACACGATGACCTGTTGATTCTACACTTGCTACTTTAACAAATCCCTCTTTATCCATTTTCTTTAATGCATGATAAATCGAACCGGGCAGGATTCCTGCCCAACTATCCATTTGACTTTCTTGCATAAGCTGTTGCATCTCATAACCAGACATTGGTTTCGTCCGCAGCATCCCTAACACCATTAGTCGTGTCACATTACACCTCAACATTAATTATTCAACTTTAACTATTATGGTAAAAATATAACACTACCATTTAGTAATGTAAATAAAATCTATTTCATGTCCGTTCGTTCAAATTTAAAAAAGCAATGAGAATCCCCATTTGATAGAAGCTGAGGCCGTGTAAACTTTACCCCATGACGATGAGGGAACAACAAATCCCCCCAAATATTATCCATCTCACATAGAAGGGGCATGACTTCCAGTGCTTGATGCTGCCTGAAAAAGTCAAAGTAGAAACATTTTTTTATATGCAAATGATAGGATTGTTCATTATCCTTTTCGATATGATGAGTGAAATTCTGGTTTCCATAGGCCTTCAATTGTTTCGTCTTCGATATTTTCACAATGATTTTGAAAGGCTTTCGATCAAAAAACAAATACAATTTCATGAAAAATTGCTGTTTCTTCTTTGTTCTGTCGATTAAATAAAAGCGGAGAATATCTTCCCAATTATCATATCCATCCTTTTTCAAAACCCGATACGCAGCAAGGATCATTGATGTAAAAATTAAATTAACCTCTG
>CALGSR010000028.1 GCA_937902115.1 uncultured Bacillus sp.
TATTCATTGCCTGATGATTTTGGAGCAAAGACTTTATAGCGAATATTTTGTTTGTGTAGATAATCGGTCAACCTTTTTAGGGTCCGTGCAACCCCATTAATATCCGGGTAAAAGGTATCGGTGAAAATTGCCATTTTCATGCTATCAACTACCCTTCTTGAAGTTTCGCAACTATTCTTATTCTATTGGAGAAAGATGATTAGTTTCTTGATGTAGTGTTAAGAGGTTGTAAATAATTTGTGTATCTATAAAGTCTTTCAATGCCTTTAAGTGGAAAGGTGTGTGAATATTGTTGCTTTTATTGTGATAAATGTTGCAAGTGAAATGAGCTATTTCCATTTATACTAATAATGAGAGTATAGATAGATATAATAAAATATAATACAAGGTCTGGTGATAAAAGTATGCAGCATGCGGTTCATCCACATGGAAAGGTGATCGATTATAATATAAATCCGTTTATCATCATTTGGGAGGTAACGAGAGCTTGTCAATTGAAATGCGTCCATTGCCGAGCAGATGCTCAACTCACGAAGGAACCAAATGAATTGACACATGAAGAAGGAATAAAGCTGATTGATGAAATCTATGAAATGGATAATCCAATGCTTGTTTTTACGGGCGGCGACTGTATGATGCGTGAAGACCTTTTTGAATTAGCGGATTACGCTGTGAAAAAAGGAATGCGCGTTTCCATGACACCTAGTGCAACACCAAATGTTACGAAGGAAAAGATGCAGCGTGCAAAAGAGGTGGGATTATCACGTTGGGGCTTTAGTTTAGATGCACCAAGAGCAGAGATTCATGACCAATTTCGCGGAACTCCAGGATCGTTTGCTTTAACCCTTGAAAAGGTAAAATATTTAAATGAATTAGATATGCCGTTGCAAATCAACACGGTTATTTCACGTTATAATTATGAGCATTTGGAGGAAATGGCTGAACTAGTGGCTGAGATGAAGGTGGTAATGTGGTATATATTTCTTCTCGTGCCAACTGGAAGGGGACAGCTTGATGCTTGCATTTCGCCAACTGAGCATGAAAAGGTATTTCGCTGGTTGTATCAGCTTAGTAAAACAGCACCGTATGATATTAAAACAACAGCAGCGCAGCATTACAGACGGGTAGTTTTACAGGAAAAAATGCGAGAGCACCTCATCGAAAAAGGCGAGATTCATTATGAGGATACGATTACAACCGATATGGCTTCAATGAAGGATGGCTTAAAGCGGGCGCCGAAAGGAGTAAATGACGGCAATGGTTTTGCTTTTATTTCTCATGTTGGTGATGTCATGCCGAGCGGATTGCTTCCGATTAAGGCGGGAAATGTAAGGGAGACCCCACTTGCAGAAATTTATCGCGAGGCGAAGGTATTTAAAGAGCTCCGTCAGCCTGATAATTATAAAGGGAAATGCGGGGTATGCGAATACAATAAAATCTGCGGTGGTTCTCGTTCAAGGACCTACGCCGTAACGGGCGATTATATGGAAAGTGAACCGTTCTGTGTATATATTCCAGAGGCAATGCGGAATAGATAAAAAGATTCGTATGATAATAGAATAGATATTTGGCTGTTTTTATAGGGTTAAATTTCTTAACCCTATAAAAACAGCTTTTTAATTTTGAGAGCATAAAATTGTTATAATCAAAGCGAAATATTAGAATAAAAAAGGGATTTGAAATAAAAAATATTTTTATTTTATTAAGTTGAAAATGTTGGAAAATGAAAATATACTATATTATAAATAGATTTTAATAGTTAAAACCTTGGAAAATATAGAGTTTTAATAGAAATAATCTATTTAAATAAAGTAGTATGCTCATCTATTATCATTATCTGAAAATTCATAATATATTTACAACATTTCTAGTATGTGATACTTTATAAATACAAAGCAATATAACAGGAATTATACAACCGTTATATTTTTTGTTATACAGAAAGATTGCTAGAAATAAATATAATTTATAAAAAAGGAGCGAAAATGAATGATTATTCATAGTGAAGAAACTTATTCCCGCAAGGAGATGGAAACGCTTCAGTTAAGTCGTTTGCAAAATACGCTTGAAAGGGTATACCATAAAGTACCGTTTTATCAACAAAAATTTAAAGAAAGTAACATAATTCCTGAAAAAATTCAATCTCTTGAGGATGTAAGAAAACTTCCATTTACAATGAAAAAGGATTTACGGGACCACTATCCATACGGCTTGTTTGCTGTAGAAATGAAAGATATTAATCGTATTCATGCTTCATCAGGAACGAGTGGAAAACCGACAGTAGTTGCTTATACAAAAAATGATATTAGAAACTGGTCAGATATTGTAGCTCGTGCCATTTCCGTTGCTGGTGGGAAACCCGATGGTATCTTTCATAATGCCTATGGATATGGCTTATTCACTGGAGGATTAGGCCTTCACTATGGAGCGGAAGCGCTTGGGATGGCAACAGTACCTATTTCTGGGGGAAATACTGACAGACAAATCACAGTAATAGAAGATTTTAAACCGACTGTTATTGCCGGGACACCATCATATGTATTAAAAATTGCTGAAGAAATGAGTAATCTTGGAATCGATCCTCGCAATAATTCAATCAATTACGGAATCTTTGGTGCCGAGCCATGGTCTGAAGAAATGAGAAAGCTCTTGGAAGAATCCTTTGCCATAAAGGCATGTGATATTTATGGCTTAAGTGAAGTAATGGGACCCGGTGTGGCAATAGAATGTCATGAAGCGCAGGATGGATTACATATTGCAGAGGATCATTTTATTGTCGAAGTGATAAATCCCGATACGTTGGAACCGGTTGCTGATGGTGAAGAAGGTGAATTAGTCTTCACAAGTCTAACGAAAGAGGCGTTTCCGGTTATTCGTTACCGAACAGGCGATATTGCATCAATTACAAGGGAAAAATGTAAATGCGGCAGAACAACTGTAAGAATGTCACGTGTAAAGGGTCGTATTGATGACATGCTTATTGTTCGCGGAGTCAATGTATTTCCGTCAGAAATTGAACATTATTTAATTAAAGTGGATGAATTGGCACCGCATTACCAGGTTCATTTAAAAAGAAAAGATAATCTCGACATTGTGGAACTTCATGTTGAAATTAATGAAAGTATCTATCAAACACTCAATCAGAATATGGAAAATGAAACGATTAAAGGAATCAAAAAGACAGTTCAGCATTCGATGAAAAATCATTGTTTGATTAGTATGAACGTGAACGTGCTGCCTCCAAAAAGTCTTCCAAGGTCCGAAGGAAAAGCAATCCGGGTAGTTGACCGCAGACAGGAACCTGAGTTATTGCAGAAAATTTAGTAAGTTTTAAATTCGGAATTTTCGGAATAATGTTCATCAAAATTTAATCGCTTAACTTTATTTCAGGGGTGGTGCTTTTTCAGGATGCTTGTACAAAGCGTATTTCCTAAAGCACCACCTTTTTTACGGCTGAAAGATATAAAATGAACTTGCTCCGAAGAAGCATCTCGTCTTAAGTGGTTCAAAAAGGTAAAGGAGAAAAAATGAATTTTTCTAAGATACGAATTCATAGAGGTTGGATTATTTTAGCGATAACTGTATTAAATGTTTTTGCCAGTTTGGGTTTAGCCCGCTTTTCCTTTGCTGTTATTCTCCCTGTTATGAAGGATGGTTTGACCTTAACCTTTATTCAAACAGGCTTAGTGGCATCTGCTATGTTTTTTGGCTATTTGGCGAGCGCTCTTTTTACAGGGAAGTTCATTCAGCGTTATAAAGAAAAGAAGGTTATTATTGCATCCATGATGATGATCGTTATTGGAATGTTAATGAGTGCAAGTGCTGAACAATTTTGGTTTGTCTACCTCTCTTGCTTAATAACGGGTGCAGGTTCCGGAGCCGGGAATATCACCTCATTGGGCTTGGCAGGCAAATGGTTTTCTCCTCCGCATCGCGGAAAGGCTTTGGGGATTACAAATTCAGGATCGGGCTTAGGAATGGTTTTTAGTGGTTTTGTAATTCCTTTAGTTGTCCTGTTAAATGCGGAGGGGTGGAGAATTAGCTGGGGAATATTAGCTTTTTGTGTTCTTGCTATTATGCTCGTAAATTTCTTATTCCTCGTCGAGAATCCAAAGAAACTAAATTTAAAGCCGATTGGAACCGCTCAAGCCAAAATCCGGACATATGAAAACACGGGAATCATCATTCAGGACGTATATCGAAATAAACATATTTTTTTGATTGGGCTTGTTTATTTTACATGGGGGTTTTCTTATTTAATCTTTTCGACTTTTTTTGTTGATTTTTTAATAACAGAAGCAAATATTGAGATGAATTCGGCGGGAAAATTGTTTGCAATAGCAGGTATCTGCAGCATTGTAAGTGGCTTTATATGGGGAACAATCTCCGATAAAATAGGCCGAATGTTGACGCTATTTCTTATATATTTCATTCAAACGATTCTATTATTCGCTTTTGCTCTAACAGCAAGTTTTACGATTCTTTTAATAGAAACGATACTTTATGCCTTGACACTATGGGCAGTTCCCACGGTCATTGTTGCAGCTGTAAGTGATATTACTGCTCCAGTAAAAACCCCTTTGGCAATTGGCTATATTACGCTCTTTTTTGGGATTGGGCAGTGGGTATCACCGATGATCACAGGCTCAATGATTGAAAATATCGGATATACAATGGCGTTTTGCCTATCTGCCGCAATTTGCTTCATTGGAAGTATTGGGTGTGCGAGTTTGCATTTCTCCCTTCATAGAGAACAGAAATCACATATGGCAGGATCCTTTCGAGAATTACAAAATACCAACAAATAAATATAACTAATTAAATCCGACTCGTTATATTTTAGTTATATTAGTTACTGTTTTGGAAGGGGATATTAATTAATCTAGGTAATGTTTTGCATAAATAACGCTGTTTATATGACTTTTTTTATTCTAAAAATAAAAAATAAAAAATATTCAGAAAATACTTGAAATATATATAACAATAAATTACAATATCGTTATAGAAACGTTATATAAAATATTTGAAAATTTAAGGAGGCTACAAAAAATGGTAACAATTGCTGTCCCGGTAGAAGAAACGAAAAAATTTATGAAGCGAATTGAAGCTGGAGAAAAAATAGAAGCGGATGACTGGATGCCGGATGAATACCGGAATGCTTTAATTAAACTGATTTCAATGCATGGAATTAGTGAAATTATGGGAGCATTTCCAGAGAAGGAATGGGTACCGAAAGCACCTTCGCTTTACCGGAAGTTAGGAATTATGGCTAAAGTTCAGGATGAAATGGGTCATGGACAGTTATTATTACGTGTTGCGGAGGATTTGCTAAAACCTTCCGGAAAAAATCGCGGCGATTTAATGGAAGATTTGTTTACCGGCGATTTAAAATTCCACAATGTTTTCCATATGGAAACAAAAACCTGGGCTGATGCAGGTTTAATCGGATGGTTAGTTGATGGAGCTGCTATTATTACACAGTCAAATATGCTTGGAACTTCATATGGGCCTTATGCCAGAGCGTTACAGCGGATTTGCGCAGAAGAAGTATTCCACGCACAGCATGGAGAAGCGATTATTTTAGCACTGGCCGAAGGAACGGAAGAACAAAAGGCGATGATTCAAGATGCACTAAACCGTTGGTGGCCATCACTCTTAATGTTCTTTGGGCCTGCGAGCAGTGATACAACCGGTTCTTCGAAACAGGATGTTACAATTAAGTACAAAATTCGCCCAAGAACAAATGAAGAATTAAGACAGTTATATTTCACTAAATATATTCCTCGGATTAAATCGCTAGGCTTAACAATACCGGATCCAACTTTACATTATGATGAAGAAAAACAAGTTTGGGTATACCAGCAACCGGATTGGAATGTGTTTAAACAGATTATTTCAAATAAAGGGCCTCGCTCACAGGAAAGATTAAAACTGCGCCGTACGTCTTATATTAAAAATGCATGGGTTCGTGAAGCATTAGCCTCAAACAAGGAAGCGTAAAGGAAGGGGAATGTAAAAAATGGAAAATAAAAAAGAATTTTACCAAGAATTTGAAGTATTTAGTAGAAGAACAGCAACAGCTGCCTTGCAGCATCAATTTAGCCTGCTTGCACCAAATGAGGAAATTGCTCTTGTCATGGCACAGGAAAATTTCATGCGAAGAGAACCGGTAGCAGATATTTGGGTGGTAAATAGATTGAATATTCGAAAAACCAAGTCGGAAGAAAGAACGGTTTTAAAGCGTCTAGATAATAAGGATTATCGAACAACAAAAGGATATGGATATTTAAAGAAAATCTGGCGTGAACATGAGCAAAAAATGTTTGATGAAAAAGAAATTATCTCATGGGGGGAGACAAGCAAATGAGTGAGGCGGCTGTAATGATAAATGATGTGATTGAAAATCAAGACAATAAAGAAGCGTTAATTCAATTATTATTTCAACTGGCAGATGATGAGTTTTTATATTCTTACCGCGGCTCTGAATGGCTTGGGCTTGCACCTCATATAGAAGAAGACGTAGCGTTTTCTTCAATCAGTCAGGATAGTATGGGACATGCTGCGATGTATTATCAACTTCTTGAAAACCTTGGTGCCGGTAAGGCGGATGATTTAGCCCATGCGCGGCCGGTACAGGAAAGAAAGAATTGTATTTTAGTAGAAAGAGTAAACGGTCCAGGATTCTATATGGAAGACCCAGATTATGACTGGGCATATGCTGTTGTGCGCAATTACTTATATTCTCTAGCGAAAAAGGTGAAAATTCAATCCTTAAAACAAAGCTCCTATCAGCCTCTTGCTGATGCTGCAATTAAAGTGGATACAGAGCTATTCTATCATTTAATGCATTGGAAAACTTGGTTTGTTCAGTTATTCAGTTCTACTGAAGAAGCGAAGGAAAAAATGAATGAAGCTTTTATGAAAGTAATAAATGATTTCCATGATGTATTTTCCTTTGGCGAGCATGGCGGAAAAATTCATGAGTGCGGATTTATTGCTAAGGAAAGTGAATTGAAGGCTAAATGGGAAGAATTATTGGTTCCAGTATTAGATAACCTTGGTTTATCTATTCCGGAAGCAGCCGGCAGCATGGCTTTGAACGGCAGGAATGGTGAGCACACGAAAGAATTGGAAGAAGCCCTTACCGTGTTAAGCGAAGTGTATAACATCAACCCGAATGTTCTTTGGTAATATCAATAGATGAAAAGAGGTGTCTAACGATGCATGCACCGACACAAATCAGTGAGAAAGAAATTCTATTTGCTTTGGAAAAGGTAAAGGATCCGGAAATTGATACAGTGAGCATTATTGACCTTGGTATGGTTGAAAACATTCATATTGATGATAACAAGGTAAGGATCGAAATATTACCGACCTTTATCGGATGTCCTGCACTAGAAATTATCCGTGGCAATATTATTAAGGCGGTAAATGAACTAGAAGAGGTTAAGGAGACGAGTGTAGATTTCATTCACACTCCTCCATATACTTCCGACCGGATTACAGAAAAAGGATTGGCAGGGCTGAAGGAGTTTGGGATTGCCCCGCCGCCTGAATATATAAGCGAGGATGGTTCTTGGCATGTTGACTGCCCGTACTGCGGCTCGACCTATGTCACATTAGACAATATTTTTGGACCGACAGCATGCAGGAGTATTCTCTACTGCAAAAGCTGCAAAAATCCATTTGAAGCGATGAAGCTTATTTCAACTACGATATGAAAGGCTGTATTCGTAAAGTTTGTTGTTAAAATTTAAAGGCCAATTTTAACGTGCAATCAGGTATTTTGGGCATTTTTATCTAATTTGCAGCTCTTTTCTCAATAAATTTCTAACAACTTCAACCTTTATGCAAGAACAATAAGTTTTTTTACTCCAAAAGCAACAATGTCTGAGAAAAGAGCCATATGAAAAGAGGTTACTACATTGGTTAAATTAGTTGCATTTTATAAACAACCGGAAAATAAAGAAGCGTTTGATGAGCATTATTTTAATGTCCATGTTCCAATTACAGAGAAAATCCCGGGCTTAAAAAAAATGAAGGTGACAAAAGGTACGGGTTCGCCAATGGGCGGTGAGGCGAAATATTATTTAATCTGCGAAATGTATTATGACAATATCGAAGCGTTGCAAGCAGGAATGAAATCACCAGAAGGAAAAGCCTCTGGCAAAGATGTGATGAGTTTTGCCGGCAATATTGTTTCCTTTATGGTTGGCGAGGACCACGAATGAGTTCTTTTACGTATATCGAGGTGTCCATTGATGGAGGCGTAGGAATCATTGAATTAAACCGCCCGAAACAATTAAATGCTTTAAATCGAAGCATGGTTAAAGAAATTGTTACTGCAATGGAACAATTTGATGGGAATGATGAGGCATCTGTAATTTTAATAACAGGGAAGGGACATTCTTTTTCAGTTGGGGCAGATATTGATGAAATGGCTGATAATAGTCCGATGCAATTGGAATTACTCAATCAATTTGCGGATTGGGATCGCATTTCCCTGATTAAAAAACCAATTCTTGGTGCCGTAAAAGGTTTTGTCTTTGGCGGAGGGTTTGAACTGGCATTGAGCTGTGATGTATTAGTTGCAGCAAGCGGGACGCAATTCTCCTTTCCTGAAGTTAATCTCGGTGTCATGCCGGGAGCGGGCGGCACACAGCGCCTGACGAAGATCGTCGGACGAGCAAAAGCACTGGAATGGATTTGGACCGGGGAACGCATTCAGGCAGAGACAGCACTTGCCTATGGCATGATCAATCGCATTGTATCTGAAGAACTAATAATGGAAGAGTCATTAAAATTCGCCAAAAAGCTGGCTAAACAGCCGCCGCTGGCACTAAGACTAATTAAAGATTCAATCAATAAAGCGGTTGATTA
>CALGSR010000029.1 GCA_937902115.1 uncultured Bacillus sp.
GCACGTTAAAATTGGCCTTTAAATTTTAACAACAAACTTTACGAATACAGCCTTTGTTTAAGTGTATCTAGGCAGAACGGCTGGCATTATAGTTTACATAATAAAATTATAAACAATTAAAAGAATCACTGCTGCCGCTTTCGCTCTTGGTAATCTTTTTCAACCGCCTCTTTCCAGCTGCGCTTAATCTTTTTACCGCTGCGAAGACTGCTAACCGCTTCATTGATCGCTTCATAATTTAATTGCGTCCCCATACTATCTGCATGATAATCAACGGCAAATTCCTCCTCAATGCCAAATTGTGCAGCCGTTTTGACGGCATCGATATTGGCACCAAGGAAAATAAATTCCCAACCATATTTCTCCTTTTGATCCTCAATCATTTTTTTGATTTTGACTGCAGTAAATTCCCTGCTCGTATTTTCCATCCCATCCGTCGTAATCACAAAAAGCACCTTATCCGCACGTTCTGATTCACTTGTCCGCTTTTGGACATTGATAATTTTTTGCATCGTAAAGCCAATTGCATCAAACAGCGCGGTCATGCCGCCTACTTCATAATCCTTTTCTGTCATTGGCGAAATGCCTTTCACATGGATCCGATCATGTAATAATTCATAATCATGATCAAATAAAACCGTCGTCACATAGGCTGCTCCCTCTGCTTTTTGTTGTTTCTTCAGCATCGCATTAAAACCGCCGATCGTATCTGCCTCAAGCCCAGCCATCGAGCCGCTTTTATCTAAAATAAAGATCAATTCTGTTCTATTTTTTCTCATCATCATCCTCCTCCTCAAGTTTAGGATAACAATGATTTGAGAAAAATTGGTCGCTTCGAAAGCGACATTTTAGGCACCAAGCAATGGCTGCTCAAAGGCGAATAATGCCTCATTGATTTCATGAATATTAAATTTGGCTTGTTGAATGAAGTACTCAATGATCACATCAAATTTGCTGCTAGATGACAGCGTATAGCCGGCAGCGGCTAACAAATCTAAAGTTTCATCTAAATTTAACTGTAAGGCAATCGCCAGGGCCAGGGCGGTTTTCCTTTTCGGAGTATAATCGGCTCCATTTCGAATTTTTGAAAATAAACGCCGGTCAATATTCGCTCTTTTGTAAGTCTCGACATCTGTCATTTCTTTTTCATCAATCAAACGTAAAAGCATTTGTGAAAACGATTCACCCAGTTCATTTAAACGATTAATAAGTAAGTCGGTTTCGATTTCATAAATATTTTCCTGAGGCATGTCGGCTTCTTGATATAGCTTGATTTCCTCATATTCTTCCAGTCTATTTTGCTGAAAATTCATTTCAGCTTCCTCAACATAATGCTCGCAAATATATTCATGAATGGAGCGAGATAATTTCTGGCTTAAGCCAAAGGATTTATTGTCAAATACAACAAGATAAACGAGCATTTCATGATGAAATAAAAAAGAACTGACAACAGAGACCGCAATTTGCAAAGCTTCTTCCTTTGGGTAGCCATAAATTCCTGTCGAAATCAGCGGAAAGGCAATCGATTGACATTGATGGTCCACAGCTAATTTCAAGGAATTCTCATAAGATGCTTGCAGCAGTTCTGCCTCTTTTTTTGCTCCCCCTTCCCAGATGGGACCGGGTGTATGAATGATATATTTCGCCGGCAACTTAAATCCATCCGTGATCACGGCCTGACCAGTCAGACAGCCGCCTATGTTATTACACGCTTCCTGTAATTCTTGGGCGCCTGCCTCTTGAAAGATGGCCCCACAAACACCCCCGCCCATTCTAAGATCTGTGTTTGCAGCGTTCACAATCGCATCCACTTTCATTTTTGTTATATCATTGCGAATGATTTCTAATGGCATTTTATCCCTCTCTTCTTATGAATCTCGCCTGTTTTATACTAGCATGTGGTTAATTCGAACAAAAGTCTCTTACAAAAAAAATAATCTTGATAACTAGTTTCCTCATTATATTAATAGAACTAGCTTCATAATCTAATACGAAAATTTTTATTTGTTATAGGAAACAAAAATTTAACTCCTCTTTTCGTCATCATATCTCCCACAATATGGGAAAGATAAGAAAGAGAAGAGATCAGCATTAGCCCTTTTATTCCTGTACTTTCTTCTAATAGATAGGACATTGCACCCCGCCAATGTATAACCCAAGCATCACCAACCACCATAGCTCATTCGTAGCTGCATAATAAATAAGCCCAAGGCTGATTAGACTCATAAGGATATTTTTCAATGTTTCCTGTTTTCTAAAAGTAAAGCTTAAAATCACAGCTCCTAGTACAAACATCAAGAGTTTGTTCTGAAGAGTAAACCAACTTTCATTTATGACGGGCAGTGAGATACTTTCAAATAATAAAAGCACCACTGAAAATATCATTAAAGCTAGCGCAACGATTAAACCAAATTCCTTGAACAGCTTCGCTATTTTTGTTACTTGTTTATTTAATAGATTGTTACCGTCTAAATCAGGTGCTAAGGAAGCAACTCCTGATGAAGCTATTACAATTGGGATAAATTCAGCGGGTTGATTAATTGAAGCAATCACGCCAATTCCAATTCCAATCGCTAGATGTGTCTTTCCTTGCATGATATTACCTCTCTATCTTTTTTACCTGCTAATTGAGTAAGCATATTTCCACAAAAAACAAACATATGTTTCTATTTTATCACAGAAATTGAGTTTTGGCTATCGTCGACCAACTTTTATTTCACATGAAGAAAAAATCCGACAAACACAAGCTCTCCCTATCATGAATCTAAAGAGATGTTCAATTGATTTTTATTTTTCCTTGCACTCAATTTATCACACTGGAAGATCCCGATGGTAATCAGATTCTAATTGACCGAAAAAAAGGAAAACACAAGCCCCTTCTATAGCGAGAATCGCTTAGGAGGGGAGAGTTCACCAACATCGATAAATTTTCAGCGCCGATCATGAATTGATATGTCCTCAATCCTAACTATAAAAAGGGCTATCGAGGGACAATGTACCCGTCCCCTTGTCCCTCTATTTGTTTCTTTCCATTATAAAGAAGAGTTTTTCGCTTATTACTGTTTCCCCTGTTATCGTTTCCCAAGCCTTTTTGTAAAATAAAATTTGCTCTTGATAAAACTGATATAAGTTTTTGAAGTCTTCTTCATTCGATGGATAATCTGTTTTATAGTCAATTATTTTCCAAGCACCTTCTATTTTATAGACAAGGTCAATCACACCTTTAACAAAATAGGGCTGACGTCCTGTTGCAGCTGGGTTGATCATCTCATACAGAGGGTTTTCTTTTTCTACTTTTAGCATAAAAGGAACCTCTGTTAAGACATTTTCTGCTGCTTGCAGTTCTTTATAAAAATCAGATTGTTTCAAGACATCAATTGCCTTTCTTACCTCTGTTTCTTTTTCTATAGGAATATCGAACTTTCCAAGAAGTAGTGGAATATAACTTGTAACATCTACATCCTTCACAACCTTCTCAAATACTTGGTGAATAACGGTACCCCAATCCTTTCCTCCACCTTTTTCCCGTTCGATCGTCACCACTTCGGTATAATCTTTATCCTTTGTCGGTGACCAGTAATCATAAGACTTTTCCTTTCGACCTTGCAGCCAAATCGTTCTTTCGTTTGTCTGTGAGTGGAAATCAGCCAAACTTAGCTGCGTTATTTCACGACTAATTTCTTCATCTTCCCCATGTGGAATCTTAAATTCTTCGATGTCTGGGAGTTCAAACAATAGCTGCCAAGGATTCTTATTATTATTTTTTGCACTAGAACTGATAAATAGAGCCTGCTCTGTGCGAGTTGCAGCTACATAAAGGATTCGAAGCTCCTCTTCCATTAAATAACGTAGTTCCTCTTTTTTATAAACCGCCCAATTTTCAGGCAAAGCAAGCTGCTTCGTTTGAAATCCTTTCTTTACGGTAAAAGCAAAATACCCGTTTAATATGTTTTGCCAAAAATGATTCTGGATCGACAAGCTTAGCGGGGTATGCCAAAAACACAAATCTTGCTTCTAATCCTTTTGCTTTATGGATATTCATTATTCTTACTGCATCGCCATCTTCTTCAATATTTGAAACAATGGTTTTCTCATTGACCATACCAACCAAATGTTCAAACACTTGCTTATAGGTTGATTTCCCCTCTATTTCACTCTTTCGCAGCCCTTCAATTATTTGCAGCAGACTTTTATACGCCCTTTTGTTTCTGCCATTTTGAATCAATAAAGGGTAAAACCCAACATCTGCAATAATCTTTTCAATCGCTACTGCAGGTGAATACATCCGTATCCATTTTTGATATTGCTGCAGTTTTTCAAACACAAGGTTAAACTTTTCCTTGAATCTATCAGGAAGTGTTTCCGGGATATTACTATAAAGATTGAACCATCCTCCATTCATTTTCCATTGATATAGTTCATTATCGTTTACTCCGAAAAACACACCGCGAAGAGTTGCTAAAAGACTCAATTCATCGGTTGGATCAATAAAGGTTTTTAAGAGAATGCAGAGTTCCTGGAACTCCCTCATTTCACCAATGATCATCTCTCCGCTAATACTGACAGGAAGGCCCTTTTCTTCAATTCTCTCGGCGTAAGTTGCAATGCCCTCGTTATAACGTGTCAATACCATAAAGTCTTGTGCACTATAGCCTTGTTTTATCAACTTCGCTATGACATCAGCAATGTGATCGGCATCATAATCCAAAATGTCTTCTTTCTTTGTGAAATCAGCTGGCACAGTTAACTTTTTAATCCCGGATAATTCTTTTAACATATCTTTTTTATAAGAATGCAAAGGTCGGTACGCAGCCTGATAAACCGTCTCCGTTTCAGGTAAATGATTACGAAACACATCATTCAGTTTTTCTATCACAGAATCTAATGTGCGAAAGTTCATCGTAAGCTGCAAAACTTCTCCATCATGTTCTTCAATCAATTGTTTCACACGATTGTATGTATCAATATCTGCACGTCGAAAACGATAGATCGCCTGCTTTGGGTCCCCAACAACAAATAATGATCCCTTTTTCGGCTTACATTTTGTCCACTCTTTTTCGGTCGTGTCCTCACCCGTTAAATAGAACATAATTTCCGCTTGAACCGGATCGGTATCCTGAAATTCATCAATGAGAAGAACTTTATATTTTTGCTGGAAATATTTCCGAACCTCACTGTTTTCTCGTAAAAGCTTTGCTGTATTAAGCAGCAAATCCTGAAAATTCAACAAAGATCTTTCCTTTTTAAATTGAATATATGTTTTCATCGCTTCTTGTAAAAAAACAACAACCTTCGGATGACAATATTCCCTCCATTGCTGCAGCAACGGTCGAATCTCGGTTTCTACTAATGTGTTGAATTTCGCTTCATAAAATTTTGCATCTTCTTTTGAGTTCCAACGATTTAAGGTAGGTTTCAACTTTTTATCAAACATTTCAAAATAGGAAATGATTTCTTTATCCCTAGTCGGGTCAAGAAAACGGCTCTTTTTAAAAGCGGAAAGAATCGTATTTTGAAAGGAATCGTACCCGGAATTAGGTTCTGGATCAGGAATAGCCCGCTTTGCTTCCCTTACTAAAAGCATTAATTTATTGTAGGTATCAGTCAAATGAGGTTTTGCGGCCGTTTCCTTCACCCATTCAACATCCGGATACTCCTTCATCTCACATAGATTCTGAAATAGATCCGAAATAGTAATGCCTAACTCAGACATATCATCTAGTAGCGGGGATTGTTCATTTTGCAGTCTTTTCAGATATAACTGCCATGCTTCCTCTAAAAGTTCAATATCATCTGCCCCTTCAATTTCTGTAAAGGCTAAATCAAGATTCCCTTCAATCGGTCTTTCACGAAGAAGCTTTGCACAAAAGGAATGAACAGTTCCAAGAAAGCAGCGCTCCATGTTTTGTATAGCTATTGATAAACGTTCCTTCACTTTTTCGTCTTTTTCAATTTTCCATGTTTTTTCTAATTTTGATTGAAAACGAATCTTTAGCTCATCTGCAGCTTTTTTCGTAAACGTAATAGCAACCAAATCGTCAATCATAGAGGTACCTGTCGAGATGAGATTGACCATTCGTTCCACTAAGCTCGTTGTTTTCCCCGATCCTGCCCCTGCTTCAACTAGAAAATTGGTCCTTAGTTCTTGCTTTATTTTTTCACGAGCAAATTGGTCAATAACTGTATTAGTCATATGCACGCACTCCTTTAAAATGGCGTAATCGTTCATGAACTCGATCCATTTGTTTTGCATCAAGGACGTCTTTATCGTAGAAACCCCTTCTACAAACCATTTTATAATCGCAAAACTTACAGTCATTTTCATCATCTGTAAAGACAAAATAGCCATTCGCCAGCATATCGATTAGTCTTTCTAAAATATCTAATCCATTGGTTCGGACTGTTTCATCTTGCTTGCGAATAAAGCGTTCCCCCAT
>CALGSR010000030.1 GCA_937902115.1 uncultured Bacillus sp.
CATGACAAGGCAAATTTTTTTAACTAAAAATATACCGATGGGGGTAAGTGAAGTGACAGTAAAAGAAATGACTGCAGCTGAAGTTGTAGAAAAGGTATTAGGAAAAGAAAACTTATTTATCTTTGATGTACGAAATGAAAATGACTTTAATGATTGGAAAATTGAAGGCGAAAATTTTGACTATTTAAATATCCCATACTTTGAGCTGCTTGATGGGGTAGAAGAAGTGAAGGATAAGCTTCCAAAAGATAAAGAAATTCTAGTGGTTTGTGCAAAGGAAGGTTCCTCAGTAATGGTCGCAGAAATGCTTGCCGAAGAAGGAATGGATACAGCTTACTTAAAAGGCGGCATGAAATCCTGGAGTGAACATTTATATAAAGCAAAAGTGTATGAAGATGGGGACATTCAAGTTTATCAATTTGTACGTGTTGGAAAAGGTTGTTTATCTTATATGGTTGTGTCCGGCAACGAGGCACTCATTGTCGATCCTGCGAGATTTACGAACGAATATATTGCTGCAACTAAAAAAAGCGGAGTCAAAATTACACATGTAGTAGATTCTCATCTACACGCGGATCATATTTCCGGTGCTAAAGAGCTTTCTGATGCAACAGGAGCAAACTACTATATCATGAAGAGTGAAGGCGCTGTGTTCGATTTCTTACCTTTCGAGGATCACGATAAAATTGAATTTAACAATGCGGAATTGGAAGTATTAGCAGTAAAAACACCCGGTCATACACCAGGTAGTGTATCGTTCTTTGTAAATAAAAAGCTTCTTTTCTCAGGTGACACGATTTTCATTAGCGGCCTCGGACGTCCAGATTTAGGCAATAAAGTAAGAGAATGGGCAAACGATTTATATGACACAGTCTACAATAAGGTTTCAGAAATTGCTGATGATGTCATCGTATTACCGTCACATTATGCTGACTTTGATAAAGAAATCAACGAAGACGGCTTCATCGGGGATACATTAGGAAATATTCGCCAACGTAATGAAAAGATGTTTAAGGCTGCCCGCGAGGATTTCCTAAATGATGTGGAAAAATCGGCAAGCTCTGTCAAACCACCAAACTTTGAAGAAATTGTCAAGATTAATAAGGGAATGCTTGAAGCTGACTTGGAACGCCAGCAGGAATTAGAAATTGGGCCAAACCGCTGTGCTGTGCACCATACAGAGGAATAAAGAAAACAACGATAGTGAATGATGAGGAGGAAAAAGGATGAATGCAGATAAATTATTGGATGCAAAAGGTTTAGCCTGTCCCATGCCAATCGTGAAAACAAAGAAAGCAATAGACCAGCTTGAGTCAGGTCAAGTACTGGAGGTTCATGCAACCGATAAAGGAGCAAAAAACGATTTAACAGCCTGGGCAAAGTCTGGAGGACATGAACTGGTAAAGCATGAAGAAGAAAAAGGAGTTTATAAGTTTTGGATTATAAAAGCTTAATAGAGAGGGAAACATGAATAGGGGAAACAAGAATCGTTTTCCCTATTCAACGTGTTCCTTTTAGGGGGAGTAAGAATGGAATTCGACTTTGCATATGTTATAACTATTTTCTTAATTGGTTTTATTGGTTCATACATTTCCGGGATGGTTGGAATTGGCGGATCGATTATTAAATACCCAATGCTGCTTTATATTCCATCTTTACTTGGAGTAGCAACCTTTACGGCACATGAAGTATCGGGAATCAGCGCCGTTCAAGTTTTATTTGCAACGATTGGCGGGGTTTGGGCCTACCGAAAAGATGGATATATTAATAAGAAACTAATTATTTATATGGGCAGCAGTATTTTAATCGGCAGCTTTATAGGGGGGTTTGGATCGAAGTTAATGTCTGAGAGCGGTATTAATATCGTTTACGGGATTTTGGCAGTCATCGCTGCAATCATGATGTTTATTCCGAAAAAAGGGCTCGATGATATTCCAATGGATCAGGTGAAGTTTAATAAATGGCTTGCAGCAGGACTATCGTTAATTGTTGGGATTGGAGCAGGGATTGTCGGAGCAGCCGGCGCGTTTCTATTAGTGCCGATTATGCTAGTTGTTTTGAAAATTCCAACAAGAATGACGATTGCAACATCATTACGTTTATTTCATCCATTGGTTCCACAGTCGGCAAGGTTTCAACGGGTCAGGTAGACTATTGGCCGGCCTTTATTATGATTATTGCCAGCTTAATAGCCTCACCATTAGGAGCAAAGACAGGGAAAAAAATAAATACAAAAATACTGCAAGTCATTTTAGCTTTATTAATTTCAGCCACAGCGATCAAGATATGGCTTGATATTGCTCATATTATCTAATCTTATCTATGAAAAAAATAGATAACCTTTTTATCATTGCCATTCTTGTCAAATCAAAGCAACTTTTTGATATATGGAAACAGAACAAGTCATCTTTTTGTAAAGGTTGTAAAGTTACTTGCGTTCATAAAAAGCTGTCAACCCCTGAAAAATGGTAATATAATGTGTGGCTTGAATGATTATCCAGTAATGTAATAATAAGAACAAATTGATAAGGAGATTAGAAATCTAGCTTTCTCAAGGCTTCGCCAAATTAAGGAGCCTTCTTTAGCTGGTGAAATACTGGGAGAATGATAGGGTTGTCAATTCCTTCCTGAAATATGACAAAAAAACGCATGCTATGATAGGGGTGTAGCAAACAAGAAGCATATTTTAGGAGGACTATCAAATGAAAAAGAAATTAGTTTTATCCCTACTAGCGAGTGCATCAATTCTTTTCGTATCTGCAGGAGTAAGTGCAGAGGCAGCTAGTCCAAACTATAGTGTACAAAAGAAAGTATACGTCTATCAATCTAGCAATCAGGATCTTTCGAAATACAATCAGTATTTGCAAAAGTATTACCAAGACTGCCAGATTAATTGGAACCATAAGAAGAACTGGACTGTA
>CALGSR010000031.1 GCA_937902115.1 uncultured Bacillus sp.
ATTATTAAACAACAAAAAAGCTCTCGGATGCGGGGGCTTTTTTGATTCTGAAAGGATTTTTCTGCTGCATATATGGCTAAGATGAACATGTTTGAAGCAGTAAGTTGACAAATAGGATAAGGAAACATGATAAAATAAAAAATAATATGATGATGTTGTTTTTACAATGGTCAGCTATCTTTTCATCAGAAGGAGATAAGAAAATGAAATATGAAAATACGTTATCCCATGTGTTAGGAATTGAGATTACTGAGGTTAAAGCGGGAAGGGTTACGGCAACAATGCCTGTTGATGACAGGACAAGACAACCGGCAGGTCTGCTACATGGCGGTGCTAGTGTCGCTTTGGCAGAAACAGCAGCAAGTGTAGGCGGTACCTTCATGATTGATAAAGAAACTGAAGCAGCTGTGGCAGGGCTTGAAATAAATGCGAACCATATTAAGCCAAAAAGGGATGGAATGGTCACAGCTGTAGCTGAAATCATACATAGAGGAAAGTCGACAATGCTGTGGGAGATTAAAATCAAAGATGAACAAGAACAGCTCATTTGTATTTCCCGTTGCACTCTTGCAATCATTAGAAAAAGATAAGGTGAACGGTTTCGCGTGTGCGCGGCAGGTATGATATAATAATAGAAAAAATGATTAGAAGGCTATGTTATCCCTAAAGTAAAATTACAAATAGCGTACCTGCTGCGAATTTGATAAAGGGAGGTGAAAAGTTGGCGAACGAACAGCAATATTTATTTGTTGATTTTGAATTTACAATGCCGGAAAAAGGAAAGAGAATGAAAGGATTTTATCCTGAAATTATTGAAGCTGGAATTGTCGCGGTTGTAAATGATCAGATTTATGAAAAATATTCATCGTATGTGTTACCTGCTCGTTTTCCTGTCCTGACAGAACGTTGCAAATCGTTTCTTCGCATCAGCCAAGAACAGGTAAACTCAGGAATCACCTTTCATGAATTGATTCAGAAATTTACCTCTTTATCAAAAGATTTTAAAAATACGGTTGTCACTTGGGGTAATATGGATATGAAGGTATTACGCCAAAATTGTCAGAAGTCTGAGGTTTCTTTTCCTTTACATGCCAAGGAGATAGACTTATCTATGGAGTATAAGCGGTTCTTCGGCGACAAAAATCAAACCGGACTCTGGAAGGCTGTCCAGGAGTACGGCAGAGATGGGGTTGGAAAACACCATCGAGCGTTGGATGACGCTTTGACTACCTATAATATTTTTAAATTAGTAGAAAAGGATAAGCAGTATTTGCATAATCCGGAAAAAACAACGATTGGGGATCGTGTTGACTTTTCCCAGCTATTTAATAAGTTTGCCTAAAAGCTGAATCTATATACAGGATTTGGCTTTTTTATTTTGCAGTAAAATACAGGATTAATCTGAATAATAGTAAAAATTAGAAAACACTGTTATAATAATTGAAATGGTATGATGAAAGAAGGGAAGAAATTTATGTTACTGCCGCAAGTTTTGTCTTCTTTATTTTTATATTTCCCTGAGGATAAGTCAGAGTATGCACCCGCTCTTATTAAACTTTTGATTATGGTAATCATAGCTGTACTGGTTATGAAGGCAGTAGTAAACTGGTCAAAACGGGAAGAAAAAAAGGCAAAAGAATTAGAAAAACAATTAGAGTTACATACAAATAAAAAGGACAGCTAAAACAGCTGTTTAAAAGCTGTGACTTGTAAATAACAATCGGATATTTTTTTGAAATCCCGCAATTGTATAATTACGGGATTTTTTCATGTATGGGAATAGGAAGAGTATGAAAAAATATAAAACAATGACAAGCAAAATGAACTATAAAAGTTCTGTATAGGGGGTGATAGTATGATGAGGAAAAATGGAGTAATCCTTTTCATTTTTTTATTGGCAGGCTGTGCAGGACAAGAAATTACAAAATTAGAAGTAGACATGTACAATGCATCTGGTGATTCGCATGGCAGTGTAACGCTGGAAGAGCAGTCAAGCGGGGTTAAAGTAACCGTTGATGTGGACGGTCTGACCCCAGGGGAGCATGCGATTCATATTCATGATAAGGGACAATGCAAGGGACCTGATTTTAAATCAGCAGGCGATCATTATAATCCGGAGGACAAAGAGCACGGGCTGTTAAATCCAAAAGGTGCTCATGCAGGAGATTTACCGAATATTATTGTTGGTGATGATGGGAAAGGGAAGGCAGAATTAATGGCGCCCGCTGTTACATTGAAGGATAGGAAAGGAACTTTATTGACTAGTGATGGTACATCGATTGTTGTGACAAGTGAAATGGATGACGGGATGAGTCAGCCGGCGGGAAATTCCGGAGAAAGAATTTTATGCGGTGAAATCAAAGAGGAAAAGGCAAAAAAATAATGAACAAACCGGGCAGTCAGACAAATGGACTGCCCGGTTATTTGAAAATGAAACATAATGGTTGATGAATTGCTCTGATTATCATATTTCTCCTATTTACTTTATTTAACTAATTTTGAAAAACCTTATAAAAAGTCCGTACCTTATACGTGAAGTTTGCTATAATATATATATTTTAAAATATATGGAGGTCTTTCCATGAATTTAACAGAAAAAGAAATGGAGATTGTTGAGATTCTAGAAAAGGATGCCCGCATCGGAATCGAAGACGTAGCCAAAATGGTTGGGTTAAGTGTTGAAGAAACAAATCAATCGATAAAAAAACTGGAAGATAATAAGGTAATTGTCAGATATATCTCAGTCATTGACTGGGATAAGGTGAAGGAACGTACTGGGGTTACAGCCATGATCGATGTGAAGGTAACGCCAATGCGCGGCGTTGGCTTCGATGATATCGCTGAACGGATTTACCGCTTTAAAGAAGTGGATTCTGTCTACCTCATGTCTGGGACTTATGATTTATCCGTTATTATAGAAGGAAAATCGATGAAAGAAGTTGCCTACTTTGTGCATCAAAAGCTTTCAACTCTTGAATCTGTTATCTCAACGACCACGCATTTTATTTTGAAAAAATATAAACATGACGGAATTATCTTTGGAGCAGAGAGTAAAGACAAAAGAATTGTGGTGTCTCCTTGATGAAAACAACGAAAAGTAGTTATTTATCAAAAACTGTGCAGGAATTAAAACCCTCTGGTATCCGTCGTTTTTTTGATTTAGCAGCCGGAATGGAGGGGGTTATTTCTCTCGGTGTAGGAGAACCTGACTTTGTTACACCATGGGCTGTAAGGGAGGCTGCTATCAATTCGCTTGAACAAGGATTTACCTCATATACGGCGAATGCAGGGCTGCTTGAACTGCGTCAAGAAATCGCTGATTATATGAAGGGTCAATTCGATGTAGAGTATTCACCGGAGTCTGAAATTATCGTAACAGTTGGTGCCAGTGAAGCGATTGATATAGCGATGAGAGCGCTCCTTGACCCGGGAGATGAAGTGATCGTTGTTGAACCTTGTTTTGTATCCTATGCTCCAATGGTAACGCTTGCCGGGGGAGTGGCAGTAACCGTACAGGCAACGAAGGAAAATGATTTTAAAATATTGCCTAGTCAAATTGAGGCAGTCATTACCGAGAAGACGAAAGTGATCTTAATTTGTTCTCCCAATAATCCGACAGGTACGATGCTGAATAAACACGAGCTTGAGGCATTGGCAGCTTTAGCGGAAAAAAATGATTTACTCATTATTGCTGATGAAATTTATGCTGAGCTTGTTTATGATGAAGCATACACCAGCATGGCGGCCATAAAAGGAATGCAGGAAAGAACGATAGTGGTAAATGGCTTTTCAAAGGGGTTTGCCATGACCGGCTGGCGTCTTGGTTTCGTCTGTGCACCGGAGGAAATCACAAGTGCAATGTTAAAAATTCATCAATATGCATTGATGTGTGCTTCCACGATGGCGCAGTATGCTGCGTTAGAAGCGCTTAAAAATTGCCGCTCAGATGTAGAGGAAATGGTCAAAAGCTATCGCCGGCGCAGAAATTTTATCGTTCAATCATTTAATGAAATTGGCTTAGCTTGTCATGTACCGGGCGGGGCGTTTTATGCCTTCCCCTCGATTGAATCAACGGGATTAAGTTCACAGGAGTTTGGGGAACAATTATTGCATAAAGAAGGAGTAGCCGTTGTACCGGGAGATGTATTTGGTGAGAGCGGTGAAGGTCATATTCGTTGTTCCTATGCAACTTCATTGCAACAGCTGCAGGAAGCGATTAAAAGAATAAAAAGATTTGTTGATTCATTATAAAAATAGTGTGGTAAAAATTCGAGAAAAAAAGACATCCAATTTTGGATGTCCACATCGAAAAAGGGGGAATACTAGAGAGTCCTACACTCTTAGTTTATCCAATATTCTCCTTTTT
>CALGSR010000032.1 GCA_937902115.1 uncultured Bacillus sp.
TCCTTCTGTTGCCGGTACCTCCACATGATAGTCATTCATGAGGTCCATTACTTTGCCTTCAATCATTTGTTTTAAATGTTGCAAATCGCTATCTGATAATGCGCTTATCTGAATCGATTCATTTCTCGCAGATGGCACAAACTCCGGATGTTGAACATCCTTCTTATTATACACTGTTATTTGCGGAATTGAAGATGTTTCTAATTCATCCAATAATTGATTAACCGTCTGCTCATGCTGGTAATAATCCGGATTAGAGGAATCTACAACATGGAGCAGCAAATCTGCCTCTTTTACCTCCTCAAGTGTGGAACGAAAAGCTGCGATTAAACTGGTTGGCAACTCCTGAATAAAGCCGACCGTGTCTGTCATTAGTACCGTGTAGCCTCTCGGTAAAATAGACTTCCTTGTCATTGGATCTAATGTCGCAAACAATAGATTCTCTTCGAAAGAATCCGCTTCAGTTAAACGATTAAACAGTGTTGATTTTCCCGCATTCGTATAGCCCACTAATGCAATTTGAAAGACTCGGTTTTTCTTCCTTCTTTCTCGGTAGCGCTTTCGATGCTCTACGATCCCGCTTAACTGCGTTTTGATATCGTGAATGCGGCTGCGAATATGGCGGCGGTCTGCCTCGAGTTTTGTCTCACCGGGTCCTCTCGTACCGATCCCGGCACCAAGACGTGATAATTGCGTGCCCTGTCCGCTAAGTCTTGGAAGCAGATATTGTAATTGAGCTAATTCAACTTGTAATTTCCCTTCTTTTGAGCGTGCCCTTTGCGCAAATATATCCAGAATCAATTGGGTTCTATCAATGATCCGCGCCTCTATTTGTGTAGCAAGATTTCGTACTTGACTTGGTGATAATTCATCATTGAATATGACTACATTTGCTTCTACTTCTTCTACGAGCGTTTTTAACTCCTGAACCTTTCCTCTTCCGATATACGTAGAATGGTCTGGCCGATCTCTTTTCTGCGTTAAGAAAGCCAGTACCTCCCCATGCGCCGTTTTTGTAAGCGATGACAATTCATCCATCGAATATTGGAAAGCTTGCTCATCGTCAGATGTTTGGCAGCCGACAAGGACAACACTTTCTTTTTCCTTTTTTTGTTCCAATCCATCCCCTTCTTTCTCTTTTTTAATCATCCTATTACGTACTGTTACATACTATTCCCTAACGCTTATTTCCAATCATCTAAACATACAGTTTATCTGTTTGGCAGGTTTAGTTTATTTTTGAAAGCAGCGGTCTTCCATTTTGCCAAAGGACTTGCACAGGAAGATCAAAAAACTCTGACAACTGTTCACTTGAAATTAATTCGTTTGTTTCTCCAGCAGCAAACACCTCTCCCTTCTTTAACAATAAAGTCTTATTAAAACATGGAAGAATCTCATCAACATGATGTGTCACATAGATGATACTAGGTACCTGTTCATTTCGTTTGCCGATCATTGTGTTGAGTGCCTCTAAGAGCTGTTCACGGGCGATGAAATCCAGACCGTTTGTCGGTTCATCTAAGATCAGAAGCTCTGGATCCCCCATTAAGGCACGAGCAATCAACACTCGCTGCTTTTCTCCTTGTGACAAGGTTTCATACTTTCGGTTTGCATATTCAAAACAGCCCATATCTTTTAATAAGCCGATTGCCCTTTCTCTCATCTCATCGGTTGGCGTTTCATAAAGGCCAATGGAGGCAAACGCACCGCTTAAAATAATTTCAAAGGCGTTATCATTACGGTATAATTTATCCTGCAGTGAAGAAGAAACGAGACCAATCTTCTTTCTCAGCTTTTCACCGAGAATGGTCTTTCCGAACTCCATGTCTACAACCTTTAAGTGACCGTTTGTTGGAAAATATTCTGCATTTAACATATTTAACAGCGACGTTTTTCCGGATCCGTTCAAACCAAATAATATCCAATGCTCTCCTTTTTCAATCTTCCAGTTAATATTTTGCAGGATCCATTTGCCATCTTTCTTTAACGAGACATGATCCATATGCACTACCATGATTATTCCCCCTCAATACCATTCCGTTTCCTATGACTATTTTAGTTTATCAGATCAAGTAAACAGAGCAACTTTTTACCTAAAAAGCATGATTTTGTCGATTAAACCACTAGCAATTTTACGAAATTTTCATAAATTCGTCAAAATATTATCCGAGGCACTCGTAAATATGCTAAAATGTTCTCATTATATTGAAAATAGATACGATAAAAATATGTTTAGATAGATTTGGAATCGCATTCGAGGAGGATGTATCAAGATTTGTATAGAATTGTGATCGAAAGAGAAGACGATGTTTATATGGCAAGCTCAATAGGAAAAAGGATGGCAGAAGAAAACGGGTTAAGTAAGAGTGAACAAACCAAATTAGTTGTTTCCATTATGGAGTTGACTCGTAATATCGTTTTTTACGCCGGTAAAGGTCAGCTGTTCATCAAAGTCATCCCCTCCTACGGTATTGAAATCACTGCAATTGATCAGGGGCCCGGCATTGAAAACCTTGAGCAAGTATTCAATCAAACAGTCCGTTCGAAAACAGGGCTTGGATTAGGCTTGTCCGGAGTAAAACGGCTAATGGATGAGTTTGAAATCGAAAGTACCTTTCATTTGGGTACAAAGGTACGAGCAGTAAAATGGTTTAACGAAGGGAAGGCGAAGTAAAATGATGATAACTTCAACCGCAAATGATCAATTATACGGTTTAATTGAGCTCAATCCCGACGGCATGATCTTAAAGGCAAACAGCGAGGGAAAGAGACTGTTATTCTCGGATGATTTAGAAACGAATTATCTATTTAATCGAATCAAAAACAACGAAATCAAAACAAAATTACATGAATGTTTCATGGGAAAAAGCAATGATTTTATGGTCACGATTGATTCACAGCCTTACTTTTTCCTTTTTCACCGCACATTTGTGGAACAAAAGATGGAAAAAATTTGCATTTATATTATGAATATCACTCAACTGCAAAGCAGCCATGAAAATAATAATTGGAACAGCCACTTACTCTCATCCGTTGGTGAAATGGCTGCCGGTATTGCGCATGAGGTACGAAATCCTTTGACATCGGTAAAGGGATTCCTGCAATTAATGGATCAAACGTATAGTGAAGAATACTCAAAAATAGCACAAGATGAATTAGATCGGGCCATTCATATCCTGAATGACTTAATGAGTGTGTCAAAACCGGAATTCATTCAGGAAAAACAAACATCCTTTAATGTATGTATGGAAATAGAATCGATATTATTATTATTTCAAAATCAGCTTTATTCTATCAATCTGACAAAAAGGTTTCAAAATGAGAATTCCGTGATTATTGGTAGAAAAGATCAAATTAAAAAAGCATTGTTTAATTTAATTAAGAATGCGATTGAGGCAATGCCCAACGGCGGGACAATTATCGTTGAACAATTTGAGGATTTCCATGGGATTCATGTGAACATCACCGATTCAGGGGTTGGAATTCCAAAGGACAAACTCAGATTGCTGGGAACCCCCTTCTTTACCTTAAAACAAGATGGAAAAGGAATGGGCCTCGCTCAAGTCTTTAATGCGATACAAAGCAATCATGGCACAATCAGTGTAGAAAGCGAGGAACAAAAAGGCACGACCTTTTCCCTCACATTTTCTAAGCCCAAATATTCGGATAATTATTTAGGAGGTCATTCAATGGTACAGGCTATTAGTATAGAAGCGGAGTTATCCAATCACATAAGAAACAATATTATTGATATTACAGCAGTCTGGCTGGAATATATAAAAAAAGATAAACCGCATCTTGTTTCCCTGCTGCGGGATAATGGTGAGTTAAATTATTATGAAAATAAGGGCAATCCATTGATGCAAATTGTCGCCGATAATATTGCCGAATTAAAAACAGAAGCGATTATGGATTTAGCAAAAAGCAGAAGCATTGTCAGTGCTAAGACGGAATTTCCAATTCATATGGCCTGGGAATTATTTCAGTCCACACGTGGAATTGTGTGGAATGCCATTCGCGACTTTTATTTCAAATCTAAAAATTCGCTTAATACAGACGAATTATTCGCTCTAGAGCGCAATGTCAATAATATCATTGATTTATATATCGATTCCTATACCGCCTATTATGTAAATTATAAAGAGGAATTATTAAAAGCACACCGAGCTACTGTTGATGAATTATCTGTGCCAATTATCCCAATTGCACCGAGAGTATGTATTCTGCCAATTGTAGGGAATGTGGATACGTATCGTGCGAAGAAAATTCGTGAAAAAACGCTCTATCGAATCAGCAAGTTAAAGGCACAAAAATTAATTATCGACATCTCAGGTGTTCCATTTGTTGATACAGCAGTCGTTAACCATCTATTTAAAATCGTAAAGGGAATTAAATTACTAGGATGTTCAACGATTTTAACAGGGATTGGACCGGAAATTGCCGACACGATGATTGAATTAGGTGTTGAAATTGATGATGAATTAGTTACTAAATCTAACCTACAGCAAGCGTTAGCGGACATCAACATATTTTCTGCATAACGAATCGAGGGAATTCAGATCAGAGGGGAAAATACGAAAAGTATGGGGGGCATTATTACATGCAGTCTGCAGTTAATTTAAAAATGGACATACAGCGTTATCTAAATGAAACATTGGACTTTTATTCAAAAGAATGGTTAAACTATTTGCAAAATAACAAAAGCTATCTCATTAGTTTATTAAATGATAATGGGGATATGGAAGACCTTAAAGAAAATGGGAATCCTTTACTGTGTATTATTGCGGAAAACATTCTTGAGATAGATGAAGACAGAATTATGCAAAAAGCGAAAGCAAGAGGCATCGCCAGCGCCCAAACAGAATATCCGATCCATATGGCATGGGAATTATTTCAGTCCAGCCGTGGCATTATTTGGAATGCTGTGAAAAATTATTATGCTGAATCACAAACTAAATTGAATGAAGAAGAATTCTTCGAACTAGAACGTCACATTAACAATGTCATTGATTTATTTATCGAGGCTTACACAGCACAATATGTAACATATAAAGATGATTTATTAAAAAGCCACCGCGAAACCGTCGACGAATTAACTGTGCCGATTATTCCTCTTGCTGATAAAGTTTGTATCCTGCCAATCGTAGGAAATGTAGATACCTACCGCGCGAAGAAGATCCGAGAAAAAACGCTGCTACGCGTAAGCGAATTAAAGGCCCAACAACTAATCATCGACATTTCCGGTGTTCCCTTTGTTGATACGGCAGTTGTAAATCATTTATTCAAGATTGTTAAAGGGATTAAATTATTAGGATGCTCTACAATTATGACAGGTATCAGCCCTGAAATCGCCGATACAATGATTGAATTAGGCATCGAAATTGATAATGAAATTAAAACAAGGTCGGACCTGCAACAAGCTCTGCAAGATATACACTTATATTAAGCTGAAAAAATAGAAGCCCCGTACACGAAGTGCGGGGCTTCTATTTTATTCCTGCTCACAAACAAGATCGTTGCTTCTTAGCGTCATCAATTCATGTCTGTCAAAATTATTTTGCATCAAGAGACGCATCGCCTGTGTCCGGATTGATTTTTCTATGACATTTCGGATATAGCGTCCATTTGAAAAGCTGATTGGATTCATGGACTTGATCCATTGCAAATGTTCACGAAGTTTCTTCTCTGCTTCATGACTAAGTGTATATTCTTTCTCCTTTAACATGCGATCTGCTATTTCCATTAATTGCTCAATGGTATAATCAGGAAAATCAATCACAAGCGGAAAACGGGAATGCAGACCGGGGTTTAAAGTAAGAAAGTTATCCATCTCGCGGGAATATCCCGCTAAAATGAGAATAAACTCATGCTGCTTGTCTTCCATATGCTTTACAAGAGTATCAATCGCTTCTTTGCCAAAATCCTTTTCTCCTCCCCTTCCTAAAGAATAGGCTTCATCAATAAACAGAATTCCCCCTATTGCCTTTTTAATTAAATCCCTCGTTTTTTGCGCGGTATGACCAATATATTCCCCCACAAGGTCCGCTCGTTCCGCTTCAATTAAATGTCCTTTGGAAAGAACATTCATCTTCTGAAACAGCTTTCCAATGAGTCGGGCAACCGTTGTTTTCCCTGTGCCGGGATTGCCTTTAAACATCATATGCAAGGCCTGTTTTCCCGCTTTCAACCCATTTTCTTCTCTTTTTTTATTAATGTAGATCCAAGCGTAGATCTCTTTTATCATCCTTTTCATTTCTTCCATGCCAACAAGTATCCCAAGCTCCGTTTCAATTTCCTTCAAAGCCGTATGCTCAGGTGCTGTCCATTTGGGTGGAGGGGACAAAGAATTGGCTTCCTTTGTCAGAGGATCCCGTTGTTTTGCGTTTAGAACAATGCTGATTTGTCCATTGTTTTTCATGCGCATTGGTTGTTCCAAACTTTTCACCTCTCATTCTAACAACAGTATACGTCCCATCTGCTTTATCAAGTGACTTGTTTTGTACTCATATAAATTTGTCATTATATGCGCTTTCCCAAGAAATAATTGCTTATTTTATTTGTATTCAGCAATTGTGATAATCATTAAAACAAAATACTTAATAAACGATAAAAAAAGCATTCTCATCAATCCTATGATGAGAATGCTTTTTTTACTCATGTATTTATTTCTGTTGAGGGGCTTCTAAATCAATCTCAACATTACGCTGCGGTGCAAAGGTAGAAATGGCATGTTTATAAACAAGCTGCTGCTTGCCTTCCGTTTCAAATAGAACGGTAAAATTATCGAATCCCTTAATTTGGCCTCTTATTTGGAATCCATTTAATAAAAAGACAGTTACATTTGTTCCATCTTTACGCAGTTGATTCAATACCTGATCCTGGATATTTACGGAATGTTTCATAATTTAAGATCCTCCTCTATTTATCTCTACTATTATTAATTCGATTTAAGTTCAAGCTTTCCTTCCATATAAGAAGAAATTTCCACTATTTTTTTTTCAAGCTGATCCTCTACGTCTGTTCCCGTCATATCAAACCATTTGACAGCCATTTTATTGCGAAACCATGTTAACTGTCTTTTCGCATAACGGCGGGAATTTTGCTTCAGATTTTCTACCGCCGCATCAAAACTCGCCCTGCCATATAAATAATCAAATAATTCCTTGTAACCGATTGCTTGGATGGATTGACAGTTTATCAGCCCACTAGCAAATAATTGTTGAACCTCATATAATAATCCCGCCTGGATCATCATGTCAACCCGTCTATTGATTCTTTCATACAGTTTTTCCCGTTCCATCGTTAAACCGATAATAGTGGCATCATATTTCGCTTCTGCTTTCTGCTCCGCTTGAAACTCTGTCATTGTTTTTCCTGTACAATGATACACCTCAAGTGCCCGGATCACACGGCGAACATTATTCGGGTGAATTCGCTCCGCACTTTTCCGATCAATTTTCAACAATTGTTCATGAAGATACTGGTTTCCAAATTCCTCCGCACGCATTTCCATTCTTTCGCGAAAGGTGTCGTCGGAGGATGCTTCTGAAAAGTGATAATCATACAAAACAGATTGAATATATAATCCTGTTCCGCCAACAATCATCGGCAGCTTTCCCCTAGCAGCAATTTCATGAATTTTTCCTCGCGCTAATTCCTGAAACTCAGCTGCAGAAAATGGCTCATCCGGTTCTTTAATATCAATTAAATAATGCGGAATCCCTTCCATTTCTTCGTTAGAAATCTTTGCAGTTCCGATATCCATACGTTTATAGATTTGCATCGAATCTCCGCTAATAATTTCTCCGTTAAATTGCTTTGCCAACTCAATGCTTGTTTTTGTTTTACCAACTGCTGTCGGCCCAATTAAAACGACAAGCTTTTGTTTCTCTCTCAAATTCCGTCAACTACCTTTGATTACAGTATTCGGTAAATTCATCTCCCGCTGATGAAAGTCTTCTTTATCATACCATATTTTGCAACGAATTCAGTCAAACATCTATTCATTATGACCAATTCTAAAGTAACTATTCAAACTTTTAACGGGATTAGTAATCTTTTTAATGCATGCAATTGAAAGGAAATAATTTCGTAATCCCTGTCTAAATACAGGAAAATCTATCCTATTAGGTTACAGTTCATTTAAGATCTCATAACATTTGCCATTTCTCGTGCTTTTTCATGCTAAAGTGAGATATTGTTCAACTGTAATCACAAAAGAATTGGGTGAAGTTTAATGCTTACAAAGGCAGATATTGGAATTGACTTAGGAACTGCAAATACATTGGTTTATAGTAAAAATAAAGGGATTGTAATCAATGAAGCGAGTGTAATCGTACTAGATACTGTAACGAAGAAGGTTATAGCAGCTGGAAATGAAGCAAAAGAAATGATAGGAAAAACTCCGGAAAAGGTGATCGCAATCAAACCGCTTAAAAATGGTGTGATTGCTGATTACGATCTTACCATTGAAATGCTAAAAACGCTCATTCAAAAATCCTCTAAAATATTAGGTTTCGCTTTAAGGAAGCCAACAATTGTGGTCTCGATCCCGGCTGGTTCAACAAGTGTAGAAAGGAGAGCCATCCAGGATGCAATTCGAAATGCAGGAGCAAAGAAAGTGCATCTGATGGAAGAACCGGTTGCAGCAGCGATTGGAGCAGGACTTCCTGTTGATGAACCCATTGCCAATGTCATTGTCGATATTGGGGCTGGTACAACAGAGGCAGCCATCATTTCCTATGGTGGAATCGTTTCCTGCCACTCGTTAAAGGTTGGCGGGGACCGCTTAGATGACGACATCATTCAATATGTTAAAAAGAAATACAATGTACTGATTGGTGAACAGACCGCAGAAAAGATTAAAATGGAAATTGGCTTTGCATTAGTGGAACATGAGAAATTAACCGCGAATGTTCGAGGCCGTGATTTGGTCAGCGGCTTGCCAAAACCAATTACCCTTTCCTCGTTCGAAATTCGGGATGCGATGAAAGAGTCACTGCTCATGATATTAGATACGATTAAAGCTGCGCTGGAAGATTGTCCTGCGGAACTTTCCGGTGACATTGTCGATCGCGGTGTGATTCTGACTGGTGGGGTTTCACTGTTAAAAGGGATTATGGAATGGATGACAACGGAAATTTATGTTCCCGTTGCTTTAGCACCAAGTCCGCTTGAATCAGTGGCAATCGGAACAGGGCAAGCACTAAACTATGTAAATAGACTGCCAATTGCAGCAAAATAAAAACATGATCCCAGACAAATAATATGTTTGGGATCATGTTTTTATTTTTTTATTTACATAATAATATTATCATATTCTTGATTAATCTTTTTATCGCTATTTCGCTTTATTCAGTGTATCCTATTAATATACCAATAAAATAAATGTAAAAAAGAGCAGGTGAAACAGATTGAAATTTTATATTTCTTCCAGCCATCAAAATCGTGATTTAGTCCGAATTGCGTCCTTTTTATTCACACAAAGTGAATTCATCCATACATATGATTGGACAATGAATGATAAAGCAGCAACATTTGAAGAGCTGCGTTTTGTCGGTGAAGAAGCCAAACAAGGGATTCTTGACGCAGATTTCTTCGTCATGATTCTTCCTGCTGGAAAAACCAGTCATATAGAGTTGGGATTGGCGATGGCATTAAACAAAAGAATTTATGTATACTCCCCTGACGAAGAGATTTATAATTTAGACAAAGCAGTACCCTACTATTTTCTACCTGAAATTAGACCCTTTGTCGGTCAAATTGCTGACTTTATTCCCTTTGTCATTAAACGGGAAAATAATAGCGTCATATTACATTAATATTCATTGGAATGGTTTTAAACACTCCATTCACTAATTAAACCCTATTACATAGAAAAGCAGAAAGCTATTGAAGATTCACTGCAATAGCTTTCTGCTTTTTACATCACTCGTTTGAACATCTTTTCTAATTCATAGGTAGATGTGTGAATGATAATCGGACGGCCATGTGGACAGGTAAACGGGTCTGATGTTCTGCGTAACTCATCTAATAATGCTTGAATTTCGTCATTACGCAAGTGACGATTCGCTTTAATTGAACCTTTACAGCTCATCATGATCGCCGCTTCCTCTCGCAGCTTCTTGATATCGACCTTTTTCATCGATAGAACTTGTTCGATCATCTCTTCAATCGTTTCTTTTTCTTCTCCCTTCGGAAACCACTGGGGATGTGCCCTGACGATATAACTATTTATTCCAAACGGCTCGAGAAATACACCAACACTTTCTAATTCGCTCCTGTTTTCTTCTATTTTTATATATTCATCGGTTGAATATTCCAAAGTGATAGGAACTAACAGCTCCTGCAATTCTTTGGCCACTTGTCCAACCTTTTCTTTGAAAAATTCATATTTAATCCGTTCCTGGGCCGCATGTTGGTCAATGATATATAAGCCGCGTTCATTCTGAGCAAATATATATGTTCCGTGCATTTGACCAATTGGATAGAGCGGCGGAACTCTGGATCCTAATGTCTCTGATGAGTTATTCTCCTGCTCCCCACAGCTCTCTTCCTCAGGAAAATGGTTTTCAGTCATTTCTGTTCCTATGTTACCCTCACCTGTTGAAGGGTACACGGGCTCAGGTTTTCTATTCTCAAAGTGCTCTTCCTCCGGCTTGTCGGATACGTTGATAGCTGTTGTTTGATACAGATTGGAAAAGTTTGCACTATGATTTGACTGTTCCTCTCCCATGCTCTGTCCTTC
The DNA here is from genome assembly GCA_937902115.1 of uncultured Bacillus sp. Taxonomy (GTDB): domain Bacteria; phylum Bacillota; class Bacilli; order Bacillales; family Cytobacillaceae; genus Bacillus_BD. The sequence continues at coordinate 10,748 of CALGSR010000032.1, forward strand.
CCGGATTGGGCCAGAGGGTGCAGAAAATGGTATTTCCTGTTTCGAAGGAATCGCGATACTGACCTGATCCCTGGCCGAAGGTGCTTCAGTCAAATGATCCAGTCTTAATTCCGTTTGTTCAGACTTTTGCTTTTCCGTCTTTTCCCGAACGATTCCTGCAGGGATTAGTTGTTGGCTTTTAAAAGCCCCTCGGATCGTTTCCGCTACAAGGGCGTTTAATTCTTGTTCTTTGCTGATTCGCACCTCTAACTTAGCTGGATGGACATTTACATCTACAAGAATTGGATCCATGATAATATTCAGCAGAACAATCGGAAAACGGCCAATCGGCAGCAATGTATGATAACCTTCTTGAATCGCTCTGACCAACGGATAGTTTTTGATAAAACGTCCGTTAACCATCGTTGAAATATAATTACGCGAAGCCCTTGTGATCTCTGGAAGAGCCAGATAACCTGAAATGGTGAAATCCAGTGATTCCGCATGAATCGGAATCATCTTTCGAGCAATATTCATGCCATAAATCGCAGCTAATACTTGTCTGACATCCCCATTCCCATTCGTATGGAGAAGCTTTCTCCCGTTATGAATCAAGCGGATGGAGACTTCAGGATGGGCAAGAGCAAGCCGGTTTGTGACATCTGTGATATTGCCCAGCTCAGTATGAACACTTTTCATATATTTCAGCCGTGCCGGTGTGTTATAAAAGAGGTCTGTAATCGTAATGTCTGTCCCCTTTGAGGCTGCAGCTTTTTCCAGCGCAGCAATCTTTCCGCCTTCTAAACTTATTCTCGTTCCGGCACCACCTGTTGATGTAACGAGTTCCAGGCGCGAGACAGAGGCAATACTCGGAAGGGCTTCACCACGGAATCCGAGCGTGCAAATACGGAAAAGATCATGTTCGGTTTTGATTTTACTTGTCGCGTGGCGGCTGAAAGCTAACGGCACATCATTTTCTTCCATACCGTCCCCATTATCACTGATACGGATTTTTGCTAGCCCTGCTTCCTCAATTTCAATGCTGATGATCGCAGCGCCTGCATCAATTGAATTTTCAACTAGTTCTTTTACTACCGATGCTGGACGTTCTACCACCTCACCAGCTGCAATTTTATTAGATAGAGCATCATCCAACTGAATAATTTTCCCCATTCAAGCTCACCTCCGCTGATTTTATTATTTTAGTTTCTTATGCAGCTCATAAAGGATATTCATCGCCTGCATCGGTGTCATATCCAAAATATCCAACTCTTTGATTTTCTCCACGACCCGCTTTTCTTTACCTTGTACGGATGATTTCTTCGTTTCTACTGGTTTCGTATCAAAAAAGGATAACTGGGCTTCGCCAATTGTTGGAGGAACTGTTTCAGCTTTATATTCGGTTTCTCTCACCTTTTCTTCAAGCAATTCCTCTTCTGAACTCGCCTCATTTATCCCGAATTCTTTTGCTGCTAACACCGTTCCGAGACTTTTTTTGTTATCATCCATTCCCTCTAAAGAGGATAAAATTTCATTTGCCCTCGTAATCACTTCATCCGGTAATTCAGCTAACTTGGCAACATGAATGCCGTAGCTTTTATCTGTTGGTCCTTCTTTAATTTTATGCAGAAAAACAACCTTCCCGCTCTGTTCAATGGCGCTGACATGAACGTTTTGCAAATGAATCAAATCTTCCTCTAAGACCGTCAATTCATGATAATGAGTTGAAAACAAAGTTTTCGCACCGATTCGGTTATGAATATATTCAATAATCGACTGGGCAAGTGCCATTCCGTCATAAGTAGATGTTCCACGCCCAATTTCATCAAACAGGATCAAGCTATCTTTCGTGGCATTGGTAATGGCATTCTTTGCCTCCAGCATTTCCACCATAAAGGTACTTTGTCCGCTTATTAAATGATCTGCCGCACCGATTCGAGTAAAGACCTGATCAAATATCGGCAGGATGGCTTCAGAAGCCGGCACAAAACAGCCGATTTGCGCTAAAATTGCAGTTAATGCAATCTGACGCATATAGGTACTTTTCCCGGACATATTCGGACCGGTAATTAAAAAGATTTCCCGCTCTTCATTCATTTGACAGTCATTCGGAACGTAACGGTCGGCCTTCATCACCTTTTCAACAACTGGATGCCTTCCGTCTTTAATCATCAGAGTTCTTTCATTTGAAAAGACCGGTCTGACATAATGACGCTCTTCACTGATCGTCGCAAAGCATTGTAGGACATCCAATTCACTGACCGTTTTCGCCAAAGCCTGCAGCCTTGGAATAAACTCTTTTACCTGCTCACGCACAGCAGCAAAGAGTTCATATTCCAAGTCGACACTTTTTTCCTCTGCCTGCAAAATTAAAGCCTCTTTCTCCTTTAATTCCGGCGTGATAAAACGCTCAGCATTTGTTAATGTTTGCTTTCTCTCGTATCTGCCTTCTTCCAAATGATGCAGGTTTGCTCGTGTTACCTCAATGTAGTAGCCAAATACCCGGTTATAGCCGACCTTTAATGTTTTTATTCCAGTTTTTTCTCGTTCTTCTCGTTCCAACTGGGCTAACCATGTTTTCCCATTTCTACTCGCATCACGATAGCGATCCAACTCTTCATGATACCCGTCACGAATCATATTGCCTTCTTTGATGGAAATTGGTGGATTATCGACAATCGCTCGTTCTAACAAATCTGTGACTTCCTCGCATGGATCAAGTCTTTCAGCAAGAAGTGTAGTGCTTTTTGTTCCTAACTTTTCGGTTAAATCTTGGATGTAAGGAATCTGCTGTAAAGAACGTTTTAGCTGCACTAAATCCCGGGCATTTACGTTCCCGAATGCCACTCTTCCAGCAAGCCGTTCCAGATCATATACGTCCTTTAGCTTTTCCCTTAGCTCCTGCCGTTCAAAATAGGCGTTAATCAAGGTTGCCACCATTTCATGACGCTGAAGTATTTCATCCTTTTGAATCAACGGACGGTCAATCCACTGCTTTAACATCCTTCCACCCATCGCCGTTTTCGTTTCATCCAAAAGCCAGAGTAAAGAGCCTTTTTTTCCTTTCGAGCGAATCGTTTCCGTCAGTTCAAGATTCCGTTTTGAAAAAAAGTCAATTTTCATATATTGATAGACGGTGTAAGCCTCTACAGGCTGTAAGTGATCTAGGCTTCTTTTTTGTGTCCGGTACAAATAATTAATCAGTCTTGCCATTGCCTTTTGCTGCTTGTCCTCCTGAATGTCAACAAAAAGCGGCTGACAGGATTCTCGAATCGATAGATCTTCTTCATAGGAAAAGGTGACAAACATCCGCTCACGGATTTGACGTTGCCATTCACCGTCAAGGTCTGAAGAGATAACGACCTCCTTTGCGCCAGACACAGAAAGTTCATTCATGACTTCATCAAAATTGCGCTTTAATAAGGTCACTTTATTTTCGCCGGTAGACAAATCATTATAGGCAAACCCAATTGTCCCGTCGGCAAAATCAGTTATTGTGGCAATATAATTATTTTCTTTTTCCGTTAAACCCTTTACTTCCATCATCGTTCCCGGGGTTATGAGTTGCACGACTTCACGGCGAACGACCCCTTTTGCTTGTTTTGGATCTTCTGTTTGTTCACAAATGGCTACTTTATAGCCGCGTTCAATCAACTGTTCAATGTATGAGGCGGCGGAATGATAGGGAACCCCGCACATGGGAATACGTTCATCTCCGCCTCCCTCTCTTCCTGTTAGTGTGATTTCTAATTCCTGCGATGCCTTTATTGCATCGTCGAAGAACATTTCATAAAAATCTCCTAATCTAAAAAATAAAAAGGCATCTTGATAGTCTGCCTTTACTTGTAAATATTGTTGTATCATTGGCGTATAACCGACCATCATTACCTCCAAAAGTACATGTTATTTTCCTAATTATTATATCACAGTGTGAGATTTATCTTAATGGGATGATTTGTATCCAGAAACCGAAAAAGTGAATATCTTTTGAATGCAAAAAAAATACTAGGAAGTAATTCTTCCTTGATTGTAACTGTCATAAAAAATCATTGTAAGTCAATTTGTTGATATAACAGTACTTGTTTTCTTTCTATATGTCTTTATCAGTCACTGAAAATCAAAAAGTGACCTAAATGTCACCTGTTGGTCACTTTTCGGTCACTTATAGTCACTGATAAAACACTATAAAACAAAAGAGCACAGCGCGTTTAAGGATGTTGGTAGCATCACTTAAACCGTCCGCCTGAATGCACCAGGCAAACACTTGCTGTACTCGTATGCGTCTATTTTAAAGCATGCGGGTAATTTAGGCAACGGTTTGCTAACACAGGCCGTTGTCTTTTTTGTTTCCAGAAAGGGAGACAAAGGAAATGTTCATTATTGAAACTGAAAGATATTCACTTAAAACTATGAAAGATAAAGAGCAGCTGAACTACTCTATTAAGGAACACATGAAAAAACTGAAAAAACATTCTGATAGTAAAAAAATAATGATGTTCTTTCAAATGTTATCTCAGTACAGTATAAAATTCTGCGGGATGTCTTGGAAAAGAAATAAATTATGGGCGAAAGATATGGGCGTTTCTGTACGTACAATTCAACGCTGGATCAAAACACTTTCCGCATTAAATATCATCATCGTGTTCCCGACATATAGAGAAAATAAAAGAGGACAAGCTTCTAATACAATTTGCATTTTACCTGTATTGAAAAGGGTTTGTCATGGGGTATGTCGCCCCTTAAAACCGTCTATTAACCCAGAAGAACTTAATAATAATCATTTAAATAATAAGCGATCCCAATATATAAAATTTGTTCCTAAATCTCTACAACACTTTCAAGCCTTTTTCGGTAAAGGAATAAAAGATATTTATAGCCGCTGTTGGTTAGCTGTTAAAAAATTAAATATTAATGACTATGTAGATCAATCAGATATGCAAGAAATTGGACATATTGTGTTTAACCAATTGAAAGAATACATGGAAAAAGGCAAAGCATTAACAACTGAGGAACGATGCAAATTAGCGTATAAAATAACTATTAACCAATTAGAAGAGTGTTTTGATATTGAAAGAATTAGGTTTGATCAATACGTACGAGAAAACAACCTGCCATATTACGATTGGGTGAACCAGGAAGAAGGTGAGCAGCATGTTTGAGTATATCTGTGATGATTGCAAAGTCGAAGAATTACACATTAACATCATACCTAAGAAGCCATGCCCTTGTTGCGGACTTTTGTTAGAGGTTATTGAATGGGATGGACTTGATTAATTCTAAAAGGAGGAAAAGGAAATGGTTAATTATATTACTCGTTTTATTAAAAAAATGAATTCTTTTAAAAGAAAGAGAACGCAGCATATAAATATAAACGATATTATCATCAAATCAGCTGGACATACGTCTGTTAATTATGACGCACTGGAGGAACGGACATCATATGAGTTTATGGATCTTGTCAGGTGTTTTGTTCATGGAGTCCAAGAATTTAAAATCATTGATATGCGAGACTCAGGTAAGTATTTTACCGTTTATGCAGAAACTCCTCATATGCATAAAGTTCTTAATTATAATTTTGCTGACAATAAATTCTCAGTGAATACTTTTAGTTATTTGGATATAGAAGCTTTTGGTTACTACAGGGAAAGAAAGACGGTTCCTTTGGTTTCTAAATAAATTATATTAATTTTATATCCTTCCCCTCCCCCACTGAATGAATTTCCCCTCTTTTATGGGGGACTAGAGATAACGGGGGTACTAGGGGAACAATGATAAACCCTGTTTTTTTACTTAAAAATTAAAGAGGGAAGAGGGCTGAAAATGGCGAGAAATTTCATTAGTAATTTTGTAGAAAAGCAAAAGACCATTAAAGTC
>CALGSR010000033.1 GCA_937902115.1 uncultured Bacillus sp.
AATGTGGTATTCTTAATCGACGTTCATTAATAATAAAACTTACGTTGACGTTTTTTCTGCTTTGTTTAGTTTTCAAAGAACAATCATTCTGCCGAATTAGTATCAGCGACAAAATCAACTCTATCATAATGTTTCGTCGAAGTCAACTATTACGAAATATTTTTTCGAAGAAAACTTATTCGCATCAGCAACATTTATTACTATACTCTCTTGTTCATCAGAAGTCAACTGCTTTTTGAATTTTTTTAAAAAAATTACATTCTTCTATTAGAAGACAAAAGTGTATTTGCTGTTCCTATCTACTCGAAAGGAGCAGGGAAATTGATAATATCATCATTGATAATAGAAATCAAGTATTATTTTCAAAAATGCTGTTGTGCGGCAGCCAATCGCTTTTGCCCTACCCGAGTTTACTTGCCGGCTTCCTAAAATTCAGGTTTAAAATTATTTTAGAAATGCCTAGGGGGCTCGCAAACCCACCCCCTGTTCCATCACTGCGCTTTAAGCAGCCTGTTTACTTTTTCAACATTAAATTCTCGATCTTTTTGGTTTCCGGCCCATTCTAACATCCATTCATATTCAGAGTGTTCCGGGTTCGCCATAATCTTAAGGAACTCTTCATAACCTCCTTCTCCGCCTACATCTTCAGGAGGAGAAGTGCCTTCACCGTCCAGACACACAGGATAATTTTTATCAAAATCAGGCAATATCTTTGCAACATCAATGTAATGCTGCCAATTATCACCGAAATCATAAACATATTTCATTTTCACTGGTACGTATTCAGACAATTGAATATCGCAATCCATTTCCATGGGGATATCACTGCCAAAAGCGAAGGCCTCATCGCTGCAGACCAAATTCATAGTCGGCTTAAAACCATCTTTATGAAAGCCTTTATGATTGATATTGATATCTGTTCGATTCACATTTTGATCATATATGTAGAATTCATACAGATGGCTCCCCTCCCAACCAAACGCAGTTTGCAAAACTTGATGTAAATCCCTGAATGTTCGATTCACCGGCATGACGATTCGCCGCCACACTTGGTGCTTGCCAAGCTCGAGAGTGACTAAGAGTTCTGCTGCTTTACAGCGAATAATAGAACGGCTGCCGGAAAAGTCCTCAAGGTCCTTATACAATTCTTCGTTTGGATACACATAATGGTTCTTCCCTTGGCCGACTAAGTAACGACTCGCCCGCATGGAAACAGCACTCTCCACGAGGAAATCACCCGATAGATCATCCTCATGAAATTCGGCCATCTCACAAGATTTATTCAATCTTGCAACTAATGTCCTGTCTTTCGTTTTTGTAAAAGTAATACTCTTTGCTTCATCTATATAGCGATCAATAATTTCATCCTTTATGCACTCACGTTGGAAAGTTTCGCGTATAGCCTGCAAAATAAGTGCACCTAGGTTTTTAAAATCCTTTGCTTTTAGCCCATGCAGGATAATCATGTAGCGACTTTTATCGTTCATGATCACAACCGTTTTTCTTCGATTAATTGAAATAACATTTGCATGCCAGGAAAAGAGCGGATCTTCCTCCTTCCGCTCTTCAGGCTTCACTTTTAACTCGTCCAATAATTTTTTCGTACATTGAATTAGCATAGAACCCTCCAATATTTATAATAGGAAGCATTTTCATCACTTATGTAAAATTCTAACACATTTACAGGCTGATTCGAACTCATTTACATACAAAGCCCCCCTCCTTGTCCCTGCCTTTGTACCACGATAAAGAAACACCCCCGAAGCGCGTGGATTGGGACAAGGTACCCGTCCCCTTGTCCCAGATGTTCGGGTTTAGGTCTTGTCCCTTTCCTCATTTTAGTGTATAGTACATTACAACAGTAATGCACATGTTAGAAAGGAGGGCGAGGGATATTCTGAATGCAGATAGTACGAAGCCGATTTATGTGCAGATTGCGGAGTGGATTGAGGCGGAAATTTTAAATGATCATTTACAGGCTGATCAGAAGGTGTATTCGCAGTATCAATTGGCTGATATGTTTACGATCAACCCCGCTACAGCGGCGAAAGGGATTAATTTGCTGGCGGCGGAAAACATTCTTTTTAAAAAGCGAGGTCTTGGAATGTTTGTTACAAGTGAGGCGAAGAAGATTATTTTGCATAAAAAGAAAAATCAAACCGTAAAGCACATAGTACAGGAATTAGTTTACGAAGCGAAACAGCTCCATATGAGTGACGAAGAGCTATTCCAAATGATTCGAGAGGCACGCCTGGAGGTGGATGAACAATGAAAATAGTAGAATGCAGGAACTTAACGAAAAGATATAATGGAAGAAACATTTTGGACGAGATGTCTTTTTCAATCGAAGAGAATACGATTACCGGTTTAATCGGCCGCAACGGGGTCGGCAAAACAACCTTGCTGAAAATCATCGCTGGTTTTATTAAAGAATTATCCGGCGAGATGCGCGTTTTTGGTGAAAAACCGTTTAACAGCCTAAACGTATCTGTGAACTCCATCTTTGTCGATGATGCCATGAGCATCCCACCGGCCCTGCAGTTAAAAGAGGTATTAGATGCAGCTGGCAAATTTTATCCAAATTGGAACGCCACATTAGCCACTCGGTTATTTGATTATTTTTCTTTTGAACCGTGGCAATACCATAACCGCCTTTCGAAAGGAAAAACAAGTACCTTCAATGCAATTATCGGACTGGCGGCAAGATGTCCTTTAACGATTTTTGACGAACCGACAACGGGAATGGATGAGGCGGCACGGCGGGATTTTTACCGCGCACTTTTGAAAGACTATATCGCTCATCCTCGCACCATCATTCTTTCCAGCCACCATATTGAAGAAATGGAGGACATTTTGGAAGATATTCTGCTTCTTAAAGGCGGCAAAGCCTACTTGCACCTGCCGATGACGGAGCTTGTGAAATGGGGCATCGCGATCAAAGGGCCGGCTAATTCCGTCCGGAAACTGATTGAGAATCGTGAAATCGTCCATCAAAAACAAATTGGCAGCCATTCGCTCTATGCCGTGATCAAAAATGATTTATCCCTTGATGAGCAGCAGGAAGCCTATCTTTCCGGTCTCGAGCTGACACCTGTTCATACAAGTGACCTATTTATTTACTTAACAAACGAAACGATAGGGGGAATTGATGATGTCTTTATCAATAATGAGTCTGACTGAGGTAGTGAAAAAGCAGTTCTTTTTCAAAATGAAAGCCAATATCGATTCGCTTAGCTCGCTCATCTGGATTCAATTACTGGCGATGTTCTTTTCCTTTAACGCCATTGGCGGGATGGGGTTCAGCAGTGACGATATCTCTTTCGACGTCAGATACTTTACGACCGACATGGTGATGGTTTTCACTCTTATTTGGAGCTTTATCACTGCAATCACGATTACGACAAGACCTTACCGCTATCATGATTTCACCTTTATAACCAATCGTGTCAGCAGCAGTCTCTCCAATATTCTTTTTCTCGCAACAGCCAATCTATTTGGCGCCATGACGGCGATTCTAGCAAATAATTTGCTCAAAATGGTCTGGATCTTATCAGATGAGCCGCATTTTTACTCGCTGCAGGCAGGATATTGGGAGCATTTCCTCGGCATCTTAATCGCCTTTCTTTATTTGATGCTGTTTAGCGCCGTTGGTTATTTGGTCGGGACATTGGTGCAAATCAGCAAAGTTTTCATTGTCATCCTTTCAGCATTGGTCATTGGCAGCCTTTTCGCCAGCGCCCTTTTAGGGATAAGTCCCATTTTTATGCACCTGCATCAATTTTACTTTAAAGAAAGTTCGATGCTGTTTTTCCTGCTAAAAATAGTGCTTTCCAGCGCTGTCTTATTTACAGCGTCCATTAGCATTTTGAATCGGTTGGAGGTGAGAAAATGAGTCCCTTTTCCGTATTAATCATAATATTCCTCATCATTATTGCCATCGGAGGAATTTTGTACTGGCTCAATTCCCGTTTAAAGCATTTTTTTAAAATAAAAATCACGCACTGGCTCATCCTGATGTACACCTTTGTTTTGCTAGCGACATCTGTCGCAGCGCCGTTTGTGTCCACGAAAACGGCAGAATTTACTGCACAGGAACCACAGGAGGAAGCGGAAACAGTGGGCTATGAGCTGACAGAAATGGTAAAAAGCAGACAATTGGAGAAAATCGATGAAAAATATATTTCAGCTGAATATCTTTTCGAGGGAGTCGAACAGGAAACATTGCAGCTCACATCCAATCTGGAAAACTGGACCCATATTTATGTAGATAAAAAGGAGGTCAATGATGGAAAAATTGAGGCGGTGATCTATCAACAGCCACTCATTATCGATGGTGCGGATTTCTCCGAGGTGCTGGAGCCTTATGAAATCGAGCTGGAAGGCGATAAACTAACAATTCGTGCCAAGCAAAAGGCTCTGAATATGGCGGTCATGCACTCGCCCTTCCCAGTCAGACAGTTGACAAATGTAAACATGATGCACCACTCATCAATCGGCGGCGACCAACTTATCTATTTGAAAATCCCCCGCGACCTAAAACTAAAAACAGATGACAACCTTTACCTAAGATAGGGACCTGGGACGAGGGACCGGGTTCGCTGTCCCACATTGGGTCCGGGACGAGGGACCGGGTTCACTGTCCCACATCAAGTCCGGGACGAGGGACCGGGTACCGTGTCCCGCATCAGGGTCCAGAGTTCGGTGTCCCAGTTAGTCCATCAGGTTTTCCCCTGCTATCCCTGGTTTTGTCATTTCGTAGGGGTCGAGGATGGTGTTTAGTTCTTCTTCGGTTAGTACGCCGTATTTCAGGCATAGTTCACGGACAGATTTTCCTGTTACGTAGGCTTCACGGGCGATGCGCGAAACCGCTTCATAGCCGAGGTGCGGATTGACCGCCGTAATGATGCCGACGCTCTTTTCGACGTATTCCTTCATTCGCTCCTCGTTTGCTTTTATGCCTTTGACACAATGATCAGTGAAGGTACGGAAAGCGTTATTCATAATACTAATCGATTGCAGCAAGTTGAAAATCAGCACCGGTTCCATCACATTTAGTTCGAGTTGACCGGCTTGGGATGCCAAGGAAATCGTATGATCGTTGCCAATTACTTGAAAGGCCACTTGATTAATCAGTTCAGGCATGACAGGATTTACTTTTCCAGGCATAATCGATGAACCCGGCTGCCTGCCTGGCAAAACAATCTCGCCAAAACCCGCTCGCGGACCAGAGGCCATTAAGCGTAAATCATTCGCTATTTTACACATATTTGTCATGCAAATTTTCAACGTGCTCGACACTGCCGTATAAACATCCGTATTTTGCGTCGCATCTACAAGATTGTCTGCACCAACAAGCGGCAGGCCGCTAATCTCCGCCAGATGCCGCACAACGGATTTGATATATTCCGGATTGGCATTCAAACCGGTCCCCACGGCGGTGGCACCCATATTCACTTGATACAACTGCTGCCGTGACCGTTTGATCCGCTCGATATCCCTTTCGATGACACAGCTGTAAGCTTGAAATTCCTGGCCAAGACGGATCGGCACCGCATCTTGCAGGTGAGTTCGTCCCATTTTAATCACCGAATCAAACTCGGCTGCTTTTTTTAAAAATTCCTTATGCATGTAGCCCATCGTTGTGAGTAGTTTTTCTAAAAGATTTAATGCCGCAATGTGAATCGCCGTCGGGAAGGCATCGTTTGTTGACTGGGCCATGTTCACATGACTATTCGGACTGACATGCTGGTAGTCCCCTTTTTCATACCCTAGCAGCTCAATGGCACGGTTCGCAATCACCTCATTGGCATTCATATTGGTCGAGGTCCCTGCTCCCCCTTGAATCGGGTCAACAATAAATTGCTCATGCCATTTACCATCGATGATTTCCTGCGCCGCAGCTGCAATGGCCCCTCCAATCCCGCTATCGAGCCGCTTCACCTCCATATTTGCCAGTGCAGCAGCCTTTTTTACCACCGCCAAAGCCTGTATTAATTCCTCATGAATTCGATAACCGGTAATCGGAAAGTTCTCCACGGCACGCAATGTTTGAATGCCATAATAAGCCTCTGCCGGAACTTCCTTTTCTCCTAAAAAATCTCGTTCCATTCGCATTTTTTGAATTGACATCCGTCTCATCCTTAACCTATAAAGTATTTTAATTATTCCTAGTTTATTATATACCAATTAAGTACCTGGGACAGGGGGACGGGTCCCTTGTCCCACCTCAATATGGTAAAATAAGGGGTATATTCGCAAAAGGAGAATCGTGTCATGAATATTTTAATTATAGGTGCAACAGGAAGGGTTGAAAGTCAAATCGTTACTCATGCTCTTCATGAGAGACATCATGTTACTGCATGCGTTCGCACTCCAGGAAAAATTCAACTCAATCATGAAAACCTAACGATTATTCAAGGAAATGTATTAAATAAAGAGGATATCGTACGTGCCATGCATGGAATGGATGCCGTCATCAGTGCACTAAATACGGATGGGACAACTACGCTGACAGAAAGCATGCCGCTGATTATCGAGGCTATGGAAAACGAAGGGATACAACGAATCGTAACAGTAGGGACGGCAGGGATCCTGCAAAGCAGAATGACGCCAAATATACTGCGTTATCAGTCAGCGGAATCCAAACGCAAGTCAACCCGGGCAGCAGAAGAACATCATAAAGTTTACAATCTGCTTAAACAATCAACACTGGATTGGACAATCGTCTGCCCCACCTATTTGCCGGATGGAGAAAGAACGGGTAACTATCGTGTCGAACGCAATGTTTTACCAGATGGCGGCGTGGAAATATCCGTAGCGGATACAGCAGAATTTACCTACAGCCAGATAAAAAGCAACGATTATAACAAATCACGTGTGGGTATCGCCTACTAGCAGGGACAGGGGTGTTAGATATGAAAATTTATGTTGATGCAGATGCTTGTCCGGTGAAGGATGTCGTGATTGCAGAAGGTACGAAGGCTGGGATTCCGATTATTCTCGTTACAAGCTTTTCCCATTTTTCCAATGCGGAACAGCCAGCGGGAGTGGAAATCATCTATGTTGATTCTGGAGCAGATGCAGCGGATTATCGCATTATGAGGCTAGCGAAAAAAGACGATTTAATCGTTACGCAAGACTATGGGCTGGCGTCGCTTGGTTTAGCAAAAGGATGTATCGTTCTGCACCATAAAGGCTACCGCTATACAAATGAAAACATTGACCAATTACTACAAACACGCTATTTAAGCGCCATGGCACGAAAAGGCGGCAAACGGACAAAAGGGCCAAAACCCTTCACAACAGAAGATCGAGAAAAGTTCAGAGAGCTTTTTAAAAAAGCAATCAGGGACATGGGACCAGGTTCATCGTCCCAACCTGATTGAGGGTCACGGGACCGGGTTCGTCGTCCCAGCATGATTGAGGGACATGGGACCGGGTTCGTTGTCCCAGCATGATTGAGGGTCACGGGACCGGGTTCGTCGTCCCAGCATGATTGAGGGTCACGGGACCAGGTTCGTCGTCCCGTTTATTCTTTGTGGGATTGCCTAGTCACTTAGAAATTATATGCAGGTATTAGTCCACTGTCACTTACCGAAAACTACAAATGATAAGAACCAATTATAATATTAAAAAAGTCCCCATAAGTTCACTGAACTTATGAGAAGCCCCTTTTAAAAACTTCATATTAACAATCTAGGTGTCACTTGCCGATTTCAACAAGTGACTGTGGCCCCCAGTTCGATTTTCTTGCGAGGGCAGTAAGCAGCCACTCAATTTCCTTAACTTGGGGCTACCTGCTCGAATAAGAAAGAATAATGATTTCACTAGTATTACATTAATTAAATCCAAATATTAAAGAGACTCATAGTTATCTTTATTATAAATAAACCATGATTAATGTCATATAATCATTCTTAATCTTATTCTTATACACAACCTGGTTCTAACCGTGCTTCCAACAAAAGGTCCATAAAACTAAGTTTCTTGCCTACTACTACTCGATCAATTGAGGCAGGATAAAATTACCACCATTTGGTCAATATATAAAATGAACGTCAAATTAACGGGGTATATAAAGATATGAAGGTAATGGATTTAACATTTGAACTTATTGTGGGATTTTTGTTGTTGTTTCTTCTTGTTAAATTTGTCGGCAGGAAGATTATTAAACAAGTAACCCCGTTTACATTTATTGCCGGAGTTGTGTTAGGTGAACTTCTCGGAAACGCCCTATATGATCATAAAATTGGGGTTGGCTATATTATTTACGCTATGTGTTTATGGGGGCTTTTACTGTTTGTCGTCGAATACATTGGTCAAAAATCTTTATGGTTTCGAGGGATCTTTGAAGGAAAACCTGCTGCTCTTATTAGGGATGGGAAAATTGACCGTGAAGAATTGAAAAAAAGTAAAATGAATCTCAATCAGCTGCAAAGTATGCTTCGGCAAAGTGAAACCTTTTCTATCCGAGAAGTTGCCTTTTGTTATTTGGAATCCAATGGATCCATAAGTATTTTAAAGAAACCTCAATATCAAAAAACAACGTTAGAGGACTTCAATATTGTGGGAAAGCCTACTTATGTACCCGTAACGATTATTCGTGATGGGAAAGTGTTATGGGATGAAATTCGAGATTTAGGATTTGATGAATCTTGGTTAAAGAGGCAGCTCTTAACTCACAGTGTTTCTGATTATAAAGACGTTTTTATAGCTGAATGGTTAGAAGGAGACGGAATTTTTGTACAAACTTGTCCCAGAAAGAAATTAAAAAATTGTGAAACGTACTGAAAGGCCGAGTCTGTTGCTAATTTTGAAAGAGGGTTTTCGTTTTTTTCAACGCACTCTTTTTTTACCTTTCTCACAAAATCCGTTAGATGCTTATCTTTATTTGTTCTACCGAAGATTGGAAAAGCTTTTACGCCGGCAATTTCATATAATCGATATACCAACATCAGCACTTCTGAAACATTTTCTGTCCATACAGCAACTTTTCCGTCTCCACTTTGACCTGGGACAGGGAACCTGGAACCCTGTCCCAGACTCCCGGAACCTTGTCCCACTCAGCGAATGCGGTCGATGACGCTTTTGGAGATTCCTGTTAGTCTTGATATTTGCCTGACCGATACCCCATTTAGCCTTTTTAGACTTGATATTACGGCATCTCTTCTGTCCCGTTCCATTTGCTGCAAAATCGAACTATTTTGCACACCTAGCTGATGGATATATTCCCATATCTCTTGATCAGAAACTTTTATTTTTCTCTCATCATCCAAATACTGATCCGTATTGGATTCTCTCATGTATTGAATAAAGTAAGGAATCGACGCTTCACCTTCCGTGTAAAACATGCGCAGGCCTGCATCACTGTTTACCAGGTTTTCTTTTTGCAAATACTCATGAATGCTTGACCATTGATAGTCAAATACATCCTGTGCCAACCCGGCCTTTAGGGGATTCTGATGAATATAGCGCAGAACTCGTTGGAAGGAAAAATTGCTTTCGACCGTTTCACTTTTGAAGCGGTCTTGAAAAAGGGGCCCGTATCGGTCATATTTCTGATTATACCAATACACATAGCTTGAATTAATTCTCTTCATCACACTTGAAACGGTTTCTTCGGTTTCTTTCATTAATAAATGGACATGATTCCCCATCAAACAGTAGCCGTAAAGCTCAAATTTACTAATGTCTTTATATCTTTTCAATATTTTTAAAAAACGCCGATTATCCTCGTCCTCTTCAAAGATGGTTTGTTTATTAACCCCTCTTAACATAATATGGTAAACACCAATACTACTTTTTTGCCGTCGTTTTCTTGGCACGTAAAAATCACCTCTATCGTAAGGATTATTTAGATGTTAAACATGGAATTTTTTTAAAAAAACTTGAGGAATCATAGTAGTTCAAGTGATTGGTATTTTCAGTATGGAAGTTTAGGTGAAATGGGATACAAATGAAGAGATTGTTTTTGAGGAAAAAGCGTTCGAGAAATAATGGGGGCCATCTTTAAATACTATTCTATAAGAATATCAAAATTCCTGCAAGTGGGACAAGGAACCCGGAACCGTGTCCCACCGAGGGACCGGGTACACTGTCCCACCCTAGGTTCCCTGTCCCACCCTAGGTTCCCTGTCCCGTTTTTAGCTTTTTCGGAAAAGCCCGATTACATCTTTGGTTTCGGTAATATTTACAAAAGCGTGCGGGTCTACTTCA
>CALGSR010000034.1 GCA_937902115.1 uncultured Bacillus sp.
TTATAAGAGTCATAGAGGCACTTAAAGGGAAGTCAAGTTTAATCCTAAAATACTTTCGCCGCTCCTCCATGACAATATTTTCATTGTTATCATACGGAGGTTCTAATTTCCCCTTCTTTAAAAGGAGAGAAAAATCATCTGCCGGGACTGGTTTGGAAAATAAATATCCTTGAATTTTGTTGCAGTGATACTCTTTTAATATTTCCAGTTGTTCTACCGTTTCTACGCCTTCAGCGACTACATCCAGTTGCAGATGGTGTGCTAATTCGACAATGGTCTTTGTAATAAAATTAGAGCCTTCCATGTCTGTTCGGCTTAAATCGTTAATAAAGGAGCGATCAATTTTTAACGTATCAATCCGCCCTTTAAATCGTTTTAGATACGAAAGTGAGGAATAACCTGTACCAAAATCATCCAAGAAAATTTTGATTCCTAACTTCTTTAATTCCTCTAAAATAGAGAAAACCACTTTCTCATTTTCGAGAAGCGATGTTTCTACTATTTCTATCTGTAGATACTTTGGCTCAAGTTTCGTTTTTGCTAATATGTCTCTAATATTTACGAGCAAGTCTTTTTGTAAGAAACGATGTGCCGAAAGATTAATCGATACAGGAATGGCTGGTAAACCAGCATCCTGCCATGCCTTATTTTGGCTGCACGCTGTTTCTTTAATCCATTTCCCAATTTCTATGATCATTCCTGTTTCTTCCGCTATCGGAATAAATTCACCAGGGGAAACAATTCCCCATTCCGGATGATTCCAGCGAATAAGAGCTTCGGCACCAATAATCTGGTGCGTATCTGCGCAAATTTGCGGCTGATAATATAATTCCAATTGATTCAATTCTAATGCTTTGCGCAGATCGGACTCCAGCGTAAATAGTTTATAGGCTTCTGTATTCATAGAAGAGGTAAAGATTTGATAGGTATTCTTCCCTTTGTCCTTCGCTTTATAGAGGGCCGAATCGGCATGCTTCATAAGGGTTTCAGCGTCCTCTCCATCATTGGGAAAGATGCTGATCCCCATGCTTGCTGTGACGAAAAGTTCATATTTCTCTATATAAAATGGATCCTCTAATGATTCAATCATTGTTTTTGCATACTCTATTACCCGATTAACATCACCTATATTTGGTAATAAAATAGCAAATTCGTCCCCACCCAAACGTGCAAGTACACCATCATTCCCAAGACAAATGCTTAATCTTTTAGAAATGGCTTTGAGTAATTCGTTCCCAACGGAATGACCCAATGTATCATTAACATACTTAAAACGATCCAAGTCTAACAACATGACGGTGAATGACTGTTGTAATGCTTTACTGATGATTAATTCTTGTTCCAATCTCTCATAAAAAAGCCTTTGATTTGGAAGATCCGTTAAATAATCATGATTGGCCAAGTATTCATTTAATTCTGCAGCTTTTTTTCGTTCGCTTATGTCTTGAAGTGTTCCTACCACATGCGGTTTATTTCGGAAATAAACCTTTTTTGAATGTAACTCAATATCTAAAACAGTACCATCTATCTTGATCATTCTAAAAGTATGGGTAATACCTGCTTCACCATTAATTAGCACTTTACCGAGAGAATTAAAATAAGATATGTCTTCGGGATGAACATAATCTCGAAAGTTCACTTCCGCTTTACTGTCCACTCCCAACACGTGAAAAAATTTCGTATTTCCATATAAAACTTTTCCATCTTCTTGTATAATATAAACGCCAACAAGCGCTTCCTCTACGATACTACTGAATTTTAATTCAGATTCAGTTAGTTCCATTTCGGATATCTGTATATCCGTAATATCTTTTGCAATGCCAAAAATGCCTATAACTGCTTCTTCAGCTATTGCAGGTATAATATTAAGATGAATAGAAACGGCATTTCCATTTTTATGTATTAATGAAGTGTAAGTATATTGAGTTTCTCCAGTAAGAGCCTTTTTGAAAAGTTCTTTATACATTGAAATTTCACTTGCTGGAAAGAATTGTTCGAAGGGACTTAAGAAGATTTCCTCCTGTCTGTATCCAATCGTTTTAGAAAATACCCCATTCGCTTTAGCAATGATGCCATGAATATCCAAATAGAAGACCATATCAGGATTATGCTCAAATAATGAACGATAAAACATGTCGGAATTTACGGTCGTATTCGTTCTTGAGCGAAGATTCGTCGAATTATTAATTGAATTGTTAAACATTCTCTCCTCTGTTTCCTCCCTTTATATCATTCAATACTATTGACCAATTCATACTATTTTCCAATTTTGCGTTTATTTCATCCATTTTTACATTTGAATATTATAGCATATTTTACCTATATTTCAGCAATACAACCATTAGGTATATTGACCCTTAATCCCAATCACGGCCAATTCCATACCTTAATCTGGCCCTTCAATGCAAAAGTACTAAAGAATGATGAAGGGTTGCTGGACAAACTACCCATTTCTTTTACTTTCATTGTTTATTCATTTGTAAATTATGGCTTTCAATTGAGGTTAGATAAAAGCCAAAATAATCAATCACCTCAATAACATCATAAAGAGAAACCAAGGAACATTCCTTGGCTTCTCTTTTTTAAAGGCCCCTTTAGTGGAGTAACCTAACCCACCGTTCGATTATTTTGATAAATTAAATTGCCAGCCTATTTGGTACTTATCAATCACGAATCCATATTTTTCAGACCAGAATGTTTTATCTAACGGCATGACGACATTCCCTTCTTTGGCTAAATCATTGAACTGCTGCGTTAATTTGTTTTCATCTTGTGTATCAATAATAAGTGTAATATTGTTCCCCATATTTAAGGTTAGTCCCATATTTGGAGGAACATCAGAGAACATCACTTTATTGTTTTCGATTATTAAACTTGCGTTCATGACTAAGTTTTTGATCTCATTGGATACGGGAAATTCCGGATTTGGCGGCAAATCTGCAAATGAATACAAATCTGTACATTTCGCATCAAACACTTTCTCATAAAATCCAATCACTTCTCGCGACTCTTTTTCAAAGTTTAAATAAACCCCTAATGCCATATTGCTTCATCCCTTTTACTGGTTATTTTTGTGTAAAAAATCCCCTAGTAGTATAAACACAATCCGAAGCTGTAATACCTATGAAAGTACAGCTACAGGAATCCTCATTGAAGACTTGCTATTCACAGCAATTTCAAAAACTTATACTGCTTTAGCCCATTTTGTTTGAGATTTGCGAACTGAATACTATTCATCCGATTGTATTTTAATTATAATAGTATGAACTTAAATGGATAGGAGTGTATTCACATGATATTTTCTCCATTGTTTGAAAATGATGTACCAGCCATTCCTCTTCCATAACGTAGAAGTGCTTTTCTCCGTTAAGGACATAGGTTTCTATGTAAAATGGAGGAAAAAACATGAATCATAAAATAGTAGGCGCCTTATTTTTATCACTCGCTGCGAGTATTCTACCCCGGCTTTTATGGTCCTAATTGCACGCGTCATTTTGAAAGAAAAATCACGCTAAAAAAATGTCTATCCATTGTGCTTGTAACCATCGGAGTTGGAACAATTGTTGGTGGTAGGCAAGTTGATGTTACTCAGCAATTAGGCGATTTTTATTTATTGATTGCAGCATTAACTCGGGCATTCATGTCCGTTTTAGTTAAAAAAATTCCAACACACTATTCGCAAATTGTCATTACTGCTTATTCATCTTTGGTTGCGGTAATCGTATTGACACCATCCGTACTTTAGAGACTAACTGCTGGTGGTTTTTTCTTATGGAACAAAGGTCTGCAATTGATGAATGCTTCCAGTGGGGCTTGTTCTTTTTCTTTCAACCGATCGTTGGGACCTTTCTAGGTTGGTTCATGTTAGGTGCAACCATTGGAATAACATTTTGGCTAGGGACAATTTTAATTTTTAGTGGTGTTTTTAACGTCATTAAAAACGAGTAACCATTTTGACAAGTGCGTTTCTATTTTATATAGAAACGCACTTTCTTCATTTCACAGGATAGCTCAAAATGGGAATATGCGATGATCCCCTGCTTCGGGATAGCGACGGACACTTAGCCTTCCAAAGACTTACGAAGATTTTCGCTGATTCCAATCCAGCCACCAGCCATTCTATCGCGAATAACCGATGATTTTTCATTTGCTTTCCCAATGAGTTCATCGGGCTGTTTCCAACCGCCATGAATGAGTGTGAACTCAGTCTTCTCCCCCAACTCTTTTAAAATAAAGGAAACAAACCAGCCTTCTTTATCCCACGTAAAAGAAAGACGATTTAGTGGCTCGATTTCTGTTACTTTACAAGGGGAGGGACCAAAAGGTGACTGCAAATGGAATTCATGTCCTACTTCTGCAAGGAAATCATTGGGCATGAACCATGCTGCAATGCCATCAGCAGTAGATATTTGATCCCATACCTTTTGAATCGGAGCTTCAATGACGACTGTCTGTTTAATATCTTGTAATGTATTTTCCATTCATTCTCCTACTTTCTTTTTAAATATATAAACGTTACTTTATTCTGGAAGATTTAGTTGCCATGAAACACCGAACCGATCATTTAGCCAGCCAAACTTCTTACTAAAACCATAGTCACCTAACGGCATAAGCGCTTGTCCATCTATGATGAGTTTCTCATAAATATTGTCAAGTTCCTTTTCAGTATCACAAGTAACAAAAATGGAGAATGAAGGAGTAAAGGTAAACTGATGCTTCACATTACTGTCAATGCACATAAATTCTTGCCCTTTTAAAGAAAAAGTAGCCTGCATGACAGTTCCTTCATCTCCAGCTTCATTCGCCCCATAGCGAACAATACTTGTAATTTCTGAATCAGCAATGATTGATATGTAATAATTCATCGCTTCTTCTGCCTTACCATCTTGGAACATTAAGAATGGTGTAACCTTTTCCATATCATTCGACTCCTTTTCCTATGTTTTCCTAAGTTTATCATATACAACTGCTAAAGAAATCTTCTCTGCTCAATATTTAAGAGGAAATTGCATCCCTTGCAGTATTTCCATATGGGAGCAGTTCCTTTCATAATTATTATTTTTATACTGTTACCTTGTTTATTTCACTGCTTCTTGAATAATTATTTACTTCCCTGACAAATATAAGAAAAAAACAAGGAGTAATATATGTTAGCCTTTTTTCGGATTGGATTAATTTTACTATCCTGGACCACAGTGATTTTTCTGCCTAAAAAGTCATTTTTTAAATATCTCCCTGTTACGCTTTTCTCATCCATAATTATCTTAACGGAATATCTATTAGGCGGTTCCCGTAACTGGTGGAAAGTAAAGGGCGGAGCTAAAAGTATAGCCAATAATGGATTGACCTTTACGTTTGGCCCCTACTTTGTGGGAAATCTTTGGATCTTTCATTTAACTTATAGAAAACCTTGGTTATATACCTTGCTTAATTTAACTTTTGATTATCTGCTTGCATATCCTTTCAATTCATTTTTCGAAAGGGTTAACCTTTATAAATTAAATAAGATTAAGCCGATTCACCTTTTTTTAATTTCACTATTTTATTCGTTAGTAAATTATGGTTTTCAATTGATTTTGGATAAAAATCAAAATAATCAATCACCCCAATCATCTAACTAACATCTTAAAGAGAAGCCAAGGAACATTCTTTGGCTTCTCTTTTTTTTGCAAAACCCCTTTTGAGAATCATTTATGAAAAAATGTAATTTTTTCAATTCCTAGTTTACAAATAAGGTTTATGTGTTATATATTAATTAATAAAATTAAGAATATTCCCCCTAATTTGACTAAAAAAATTAGGTATCAAAAGGAGGGTTTAAGCTGTTTCATTGTTTCTCTTATGTATTAAAGTCGAGTAAATGAGTCAACAACTTTTCATTCATGGTAAAATGTTGACTAGAATACTCAAGATTCAAACACTTTCTGTTTGAATCTTGACTAAAGGACTCGACAATTTAGGAGGAATAACATTGAAAGTATCAAGTAAAGGAGAATATGCATTAAGAGCACTGCTCGTTCTCGGGGAAAATCACGGGAAAATTGTTTCCATCCAAGAAATTTCAGAAAAGACCTTAGTTACGGTTAGTTATTTGGAACAAATTTTACTAAAATTAAAAAAATTAGGTTATTTAGAAAGTAAGAGAGGAACGAATGGCGGATATATCCTAAAAAGAGACACAAGTGATATAAATATTGGCGAGGTCATACGCGTATTAGAGGGGCCGCTTTCCCCCATGGGGTGTGCATCGATTACAAAATATGAACCTTGTCAATTAGAGCCTGCTTGTCAGCTCAAACCGCTCTGGTCACTCGTGAGAGATACGATTGCCCATGTTCTTGATCAAACCACACTGGAAGACCTATTGGAAAACCGATTACCATCCATAAAAGGAGAGGATTTACTTGGATTTAAAAGGACAAATTGATCAGGCTGTACTTGAAAAAGTAAAGCTGCTATTAGAAAGCCTTGAATATGGCACGATTCAAATTACCGTTCATGACTCACAGGTCACGCAAATTGATAAGCTGGAAAAACACCGCTTACCATTACAAAAAAACTCCCTGCATAAAGGAGTGGCAAAAAAGTAAACAAAACATTGTCAAATATAAATAGAAATAAGGGCTGTTCAAAAAATCTATGATAGCTGACTTTTTGATAGCCCTTTTCTTATTTTTCAAAATGATTACAAAGAAACTTCTCATACAACTGGAGCCAAATATCTCCAAGCTCCTCCTCTGTCAAATCATATTTTGCCGTAACTTGCGCCATTACGGTAGAAATGGCCTCCAGCAGCGGCAGCTCATGTGACAATAGAAAAAGCACAGAATTAGTTGAATCGAATCTTTTCTCAGGGAATGCAATAACATTGTCTTTCATAAATCTCTTTCCTCCAAAAAAATCTATTAATCTTAAATTCTCCTTATTCATTATAGAGAGCATTAGCGAGATAAAATAGATCCAATATTATGAAGGGAAACAAGGAGGAAGAAGTTTTGGGGATATAATCCATCCTCTTATTCTCCTGATGTAAAAATATACCTCTTTTTAGAATTGCGCCTTTTCACCTGTATTAAAGTCTTACGAGTACACAACTTCTCTAATCTTTTCTTTACTTTTACTTAAATCTGTCAGATTAACAGGCTGGAAGTTTCCATTCACATAAACTACATGTTTATTTCTAAATTGTTTTGGTGAGCTAAGTCCCGCAGATGCTGACAAGGCAAATAATTCTTCTCTGACGGTTATCACATAATTGGTCACACGATAGCGCTTTTCATTAACAACCAACGCTTTTTGCAGTCTCGGATTCGTTGTTGCTACACCGACCGGGCAATTGCCTGTTGCACAGACCCCGGCGCTAATACAACCAACAGAAATCATTAAGCCCCTGGCGATGACTACTGCATCAGCCCCCATGGATAAAGCGATGGCAATTTTGTCTGGTGAAACCAATTTTCCGCTCGCCAATATTTTTACTTTATCACGAATTCCATAACGCACTAGCGGCTCTTGAGCAATCATTAATGCGGACTTAATCGGCAGCCCGACGGAATCAGCCATCGCTTGATAAGTCGCTCCCGTTCCACCTTCACCGCCATCAATTGCAATATAGTCAGGATAGCGCTGAGAGCCGGCCATGTATTGCACAAACTCTTCAAATGGTTCACGGCCGCCAACGACCATCTTAATCCCTACCGGTTTCCCCGATACTTCTCGTATCTTTTTTAAAAAATCTAACATACTAGCAAAATCAGCAAACTCGTCAAAACGGTTAGGAGAGTTAACCGTTTTCCATGGCTCCACTCCGCGAATTTCAGCAATCACAGGGGTGACTTTCGAGCCTTCCAAATGTCCGCCGCGAATTTTTGCCCCTTGGCCTAATTTCAGCTCGAAGGCTTTAATTTGCGGGATTTCTGCTTTCTTCCGTAATTCTTCCCACGAGAAGGGCCCATCTTTATTGCGAAAGCCGAATTTTGCCGGACCGATCTGGACGATCAGATCAACGCCGCTTTTCAAATGAAAAGGAGACAGACCGCCCTCTCCCGTATTCATAAACGATTTTGCATCCCTCAGGCCCAATCCTAGCGCTTCAATCGCATTCTCCCCTAGTGCCCCATACGACATTCCCGACATGCCGATTGGACTTTTCAGTACAAAAGGGTACTTACAGGTCTTGTCTCCAATAACAACTGCATCTTCATCGTTGTACAGCCAAGGCGGCAACTCTTTATCTACGAACTTTTCATTCTTTGGAAAAAATAATTCCTGATATTGGGTCAGCACATTATGCTTTTTGGTTGGCACTTCCTCATACACCTTTGTAGAAACAAATTCAGAATTATCTGCCCTTAGATCAGTCAGTTGTTTCGCAAAAAAAGCATTACGTATGTAAAATTGATTCGGCTGCTCAAAATCTCGTTTACTTCCAAACGAAATAATATTTTTCCCATACTTCGCCATTTTCACAATCTGCTGAAAATCAAGCCGAGAAAATGGTTTTCCTTCATGATCTTCATCAAGAATATACTGTTTAATTTCAGGTGCAATTTGTTCCATAAAGTAGCGGACGCGGCTGATAACAGGATAATTTCTTCTGATCGCATGCTGGTGTTGTCTACTGTCCTTTTGATACGTTTTTCGATACCATACAAAAAAACAACACATCATAACTAGAAATACTGCTAGAATACAAGCAAGAACAATGATCACAATTGAACTCAATAGTTCCATGTTTCTCCCTCTTTCCTTTCTATTTTCTTGATTTAGTTCTGAAGTTGATTTTCACTACAGCTGCAATCCTTACTATGTAACAAAATCCCGCCACACAGAATAAGAATGATTTAACCACCTCTATTATATCAGAATATTCCAAATTAATAGAATATACTTAAAATATAATGAAAGCAAAAACAGGAACAATGAACAGTTAAACCCTTCTCATCATGCCTTATTCCACGCAAAACTTATGATTATCCCCTTATAGAGGCGTCCCCTTGTTTCACTCTTTATGTACAATAGTAAAGGCTAGTATGGGGGTTAATCAAAGACGTTATTACGATATAAATGGCAATGCCGACATGGATATTGACTATCGTCATGGAGGGAATTATAGTTTTCCACATAGACATACTTGGGCCAATGGCGACAGAAGTAAACATTAAAGAAATGGGGGATACAATGAATACGAAGGATATGGACATTGATAAATTCCCGCATTCTGATGAACTGGAATATGAACACATTTTAGCTTATTTAGAAACCGGAAGAGAAATTGAGTTTATCTATCAGGGTAAAGAATATATTATTGCTTATGGTGGAGAGGACGGAAGAACTGTATGGATGGGCATTACGAAAGTCAGTGAATCCTACGGGGATCGACATAAAGATCTATTAAATAATTTCAAGCTCAATGGAATTCCATTAGCTGAACTATTTCAATCGAATGAAGTAAAAATCACTTATATTTTATGAAACTTAACTTTCCATGGGTGCGAGTTGTTTTTATATATCATTTTTAAGCGTTCAAGTTCGTTACTAGGTTTTCGTATATTGGCGGCATTCAAAAAATATCGGTCCGATTAATGGCTCAGACTGTACCCTCTCCATCAGACTTGAGTTGATGGAGAGACTACTTCTTTTGGATTAATTGATAAGTACAAAATGAGTTGTAATTGTATTTTTGAGTCGATTAATACGTGATGGCTTTTTATAGTATGTACCAAAATATCAATTGTAATGGACTACAAAACATGATTACCACTTGGGCCTAGTTCAACGGAATCGGGTACTGAACAATAATCTAGGGTAATGCCCGCATAACAGCGTCCAAACCTTGTACAAGACCGTAACCATATTGTTCGTGTTTACCTAAATTAATAGCTGTTTCCCTAAGAATTTGACGAACCTCTTTATTGCTTAATTCTGGGTTGGTAGACCAAACTAACGCTGCTATTCCTGCTACATGCGGAGAGGCCGATGAAGTTCCCTCGTAGGCAGTATAATTGTTACCAGGAATTGTACTATATATATTTGTTCCTGGAGCTGAAACCTCAACAGAAGATCCCGTGCTAGAAAAGTCTATGTATTTGTTTTTTGAATTAACTGCTGACACAGCAATAACCGATTCAAATCTTGCAGGATATGTAACAGTATTCCCTTTACCTTTTGCTTTCCCTTCATTTCCTGCGGCAGCAACTATTAAAGTTCCTTTAGAATAGGCTAAATCAACCCACTCCTTTAATATAGATGATTCCTGCGTTCCCCCTAAACTTATATTGATAATATCCATCTGATTATTAAGAGCCCATTCAATCCCTTTTATAATTCCGGCATAAGTTCCATCCCCATTATTATCTATTACTTTTATTGAATGTATTTCTGCTTGAGGGGCTATTCCAACAACACCAACGTTATTCGGCACAGCTCCGATTATTCCGGCTACATGAGTTCCATGTCCGAGCGCATCAGTAAAGGGATTGATATTTTCAAGATTATCAAAAACAGAATAACCTCCTTTAATATTTAAATCCTCATGTGAACTATCAATCCCTGTATCAAGGATAGCAACTTTGATTCCTTCTCCAGCATAACCTGAATTATATGTATCTGTAGCTTGAACATGAGTGATTCCCCAAGGTACTACTTCCCCCATTGTTTTTACTTTGGTATTAGGCTCAATAAATTTTACCTTTGGATGTTTTGATAAAGCTTTAAATTGAGGATCAGTCAAACTTACTAGAGATACAGGTAATGTTTTATATGTATGTAATAATTCTTTATCTTTTACACCAAAAGCTTTCAGAAGCCCATGTTCAACATTTCCGTCAAATTCAACTAAATATTCTTTCTGATTATTCTGACCCAACGCTACATTTGTATTAATTACTAATGTCAATAAAGTAATTAGCAAAGTACAAGATAATAATTTATTCAATTAGACTTCCTCCTATAGTATAAGGTCAATGAAATAAGACAAGTAATGAGTTAATACATTTTCTAATAAAGGATCGCTTTTAAATCGCTGTCAAGTAGCCAATTAATTATGATAAAAGACTATTAAATGTTCAATTTCTTCATTATCTTTTAGAATATATAGGAATAAGACGTTTTTCTCTTAAAAGAGAAAAACGTCTTATTCAATCCATCAAGTACAATTTGCTATTATGTTTGAAAGATTAAAGAAATCCAACAATGCAGTCTTTAGACCCGAACTTAAATCTTTTGATACATCACCGACAGCCTTCTTTAGAGCATTTGTTGTAGAAAATCCACCATACCGATAAATATCATATTTTTTCTTTATTTTTTAACAGCCTCTACAGTTCCTCCTAGAACATTAAGAGCATCCTTAATTTTACCTAATTTTGCTAGTGGTATACCATTACTTACTAAAGCAACGCCAACTGCACCAATACATCCCCAAACGTTAAACATCGGACTGATGCTATCATCTTCAAATCTAATTACTTCGTTCTCATCTACATAAACATAATATCCTGTTTCTTCAGAAAAATATGCAGCTACTTCTTCTGGACCTTGTTTAATCGTCTCATCAGGTAAATTCTCAATAGCTAGCAAAATATTTTCCTTCACTTCAAAGTCTTTTACACTTGCTTCTTCTATTTCCCCATAAGACATACCTTCCTCATTTTTTTTGTTTTTTGCAGAGGCAAAGGTCGGTGTTACTGAGGAAAATAGGAACACCAAAGTAAAAAATAGTAGGACACACCTTTTCAAAACAATCTCTCCCATCTATAATTAAATTGTAATATATTTCCAAATATAGGATATATTTGGAAAAAATGGAATATATTGTAAATAAAAAAAGAAAGGAGGGGTTATTTTGAAAAAAAAAATAAAAGAGTCACTGCCCTTAATCGGAGCGTTGTTTTTACTGATTATTACTGTAGTAAATTATACCGTGAAG